>CACXHH010000300.1 GCA_902767455.1 uncultured Eubacteriales bacterium | reverse complement strand
CCAAAACGTATGACGGGGCGGCTTTAATGGATATGATTCAGGGCTCGCTGGATGAAACTTTTATTAAAACGGGTCAATATCTTTTTGTACGGGATAATTTTGGGGTTTTAACCCTTGAAAATTTAATGAACTTCCGTAAAAATTATTTATTGGATAAAGACCTTTTAACCCTTGATTTTTCTTATAGCCGGAGTATTGATGAGGATAGTTATACCTATGTGAAATTGGTTTCTAAAGAAATTGATAAACAAAGTGGTAAAGAAAAAACTATCATTTCTTTTGCACGCAATACGGAGCTAGCCGAAAAATGGGGACCCCTCTTATACCGAGAAACGGTTTCTAAACCAACCAATCAGGCAGAACTTGACGATAGAGCGCAAAAGTTATTAGAATTAAGGGGAAGAACCACAAAAAAATTAAGCTTTACAACCGATGGAAAATTAGATGTTTTTGCTGGTTGCGGGCTTTACGTAAATTTAAAAGATATTACAAATGATGATTTGAATAAGTGGTGTCAAATTATTACGGCAAAACATACTTTTAAAAATCAGCAACATACAATGACTTTAGAGGTGCTTTTATAATGCTTGGGCATACAGTTATTGAAACAATCAAAGCGGTGGTACAACGCTATATGGAGAGCCAAAAACCGGCTGAGTTTTCTCTTGGCGTTGTAACCTCTGTTGAGCCCCTAAAGATTAAGGTTGAAAACCGACTTGAAATTGATGAAACCTTCTTATTATTGTCCGCCTTTGTAAAGGAAAAGTGGATAAAAATTCCGGAGGATGCTGATAACCAGCATATTCATATTATTCCGGCTATGGATGATGAGGGAGCTATGTGGCAAACTGACCCAGCTGCCGGTCCGGCAAGCCACGTTCACACTATTCCTCAGTGGAAGACTAAATTAGCCCTCCCAAAAATTAAGTTATGGCGCGGGCTAAAGGTTGGAGATGCTGTGAGAATGATTCGTTTACAAAATGGGCAGCTATACTATGTAATTGAAAGAGTGGAGGGTATTACAAATGATGCCTAGTGTTGATAGTTCATTAGACCAAAATGCAAGCACGCAAGAACAGCGGCCCTCATTAACTTGGCAAATAGACCTTCAAAGCGGTCGTATAAAGGGGAAAATTGACGGCGTGAAAGCAATTTATCAGGCCGTAGAAAAAATCCTTTTAACAGAAAGATACGCCTATCGCATTTATAGTTGGAATTATGGGTGCGAGTTATTATTTTATATTGGTAAAGATACCGATTTTGTTATGGCAGATGCCGAACGGGCTATTACTGACGCCCTTACTCAGGATGACAGAATAAGCGGGATTGAAAATTTTAAAGCCGTATTAGTAGATAAGGAATCAGTTTTAGTGACTTTTACGGTGATAAGTGTTGCCGGAAAATTTGATTACGAAAAGGAGATTTCAGTATTATGAGCCAGAGCAATGATACCAGTTTTGCTGATTATTTAAATGTATATACTTTTGAATATATTTTAGATAGGATGCTTTCTCAAATTCCGGATTCTTTAGATAAGAGAGAAGGTTCTATTATATGGGATGCACTTGCCCCGGCGGCGGCTGAGTTGGCTAAAATGTATATTGAATTAAAAAGCATTTTAATCAATACCTACCCGTCAACGGCGGTCGGGCAGTATCTTGATTTAAGAGTTCAAGAAAGAGGGATAAGCAGATACGAGGCAACCTATGCGGTAAAGCTTGGAACTTTTACTGATACAAACGGTAATCCGGCAGAAATTCCAATAGGTTCAAGATTTTCCAGCGTTAGTGATACCGCCCCATTAAATTATGTGGTAACCGCCGCGTATGAGGTAGATGGAATTGCGCAAGCCGGTAAGTACCGCCTAACCTGTGAAGAAGCCGGTACGGCTGGAAATAGCTATATTGGAAACTTATTGCCTATTTCAAACGTAACAGAATTACAATCCGCTCTGCTTAGCGAGTTGCTTATTCCGGCGCGGGATAAAGAAACGGACGATGAACTTTACGACCGTTATTTAGAAAAAATCAGTGCTACGGCGTTCGGCGGAAATGTGACTCAATATAGGGATTGGATTTTAGGAATTTCCGGGGTAGGCGCAGTACAAGTTTATCCTACTTGGGACGGCGGAGGGACTGTAAAATGTTCTATTATAGGCGCCGATTTTGGGGTAGCTAGTCAAGATTTAATTGATACGGTGCAAACTGCTATTGACCCCGTATTAAATCACGGGGAGGGAATTGGTCAAGCACCGATAGGGCATAGCGTAACGGTGACCACCGCTACTGAAACCCCCGTTAATATATCCGTTGACGCTACCTTGGAAGCTGGCTATACGGAAGAACAAATCAAAGCGATTATAGAGCCGATTTTAAGCGATTATTTGCTATCCTTGCGCAAGCAATGGGGCAATAATACGGAGCTAAATAATTATTCATTAAGTTTATTTAGAGCTAACCTAATCGGCATTTTAATTGTTATACCGCAAATTTTAAATATCACCGAAATAAGATTAAATGGTGCGGATGCAGATTTATTTTTTACAGAAACGGCACAACTACAAGAACTGCCGGTTTTGGGGACGGTGACGGTAAATGCCCAATAAAATAAGCCAACATCAGCCAACTTACGAGCGCGGGGTTTATGAGTTTCAAGAAATCGCTAGAGTAGAAGATGGCGAGCTAAATCTTGCGCGCCTTCAAAAAGATAAAATTTTGGCGAATCAATTTGTTTTAACCGCTGACGAAGATGGAATTGCGATGTTTGAAAAAATTTACGGCATTGTTCCTCAGGCAACGGATACCATACAATTCCGCCGTGAAAGAATTTTAAACCGTATG
>CACXHH010000299.1 GCA_902767455.1 uncultured Eubacteriales bacterium | reverse complement strand
TTTAATGACAGTAAAGCTTTTAATCTATTCAGAATATCTACTTCAACCATTTCCCATTCCCTTCACAGTTTTCCAAAGCGTGTTATTTTCAAGATTATCCTTGATGCACTTTTTATCTGTGGTAAAAACTGAAGCTATCGTTCTTGGATGCCCGGATGAAAAAGACTTGGTATCTGTTTCATACCCAGCGCCCAAGCTTCCGGCTATCTCCTGCGCCACTGATAATACAGCTTCACCCATTTCAGGGCTTGTCATGAAGGCAGCCATGCCTTCTTCATCAAGTTCCACTTTTACCATGTCTGAACACCTTAATATTTCTTCTGCCCCTAAAAGCCTTGGGCATATTAGCTTCAATGCACCTTTCAACGTTTCCAACGGTATGGAAGGTATCACCGAAAAAAGCCACATCCTTATCTTCCCAGTCATGATTATCATCTTTTGGAATACCAAGGGTATATTCAAGCTTTTTACCGTAAAGATCCAGCGCTTCAGTCGATTCTGTAGCGCTTACTTCTCCAACTATCACATCTTCCACATCTTCAGGAACCATCTGATATATAGGTGATCCAAAGGGATCAGTTCCGGTCTGTGTTTTTACAAAAATCTGAACAGTTATGCCTTTAATCATTCATGCCACCTATTAATGGATCAACCAACATTATCTTCTGTTTAAGCCACCCCAACTGCTTAAGATCATTCTGCTTCAGGTATATACCGCCGCCGGCATTGTTAAATGTAATGCTCTGTGAATATCCCAGGGCACTTTCTGTGGCCTGAGTTGCATTCACATCATATTCATTTTCTGCCGTGTCAAGTTCACGTTTGCATATATCACAAACAACCTTGCTAACAATAAGGGCATAATCTGAATCATCAGTTACCTTTTCATCCAGATCAATGTTCTTGCTTTCTGCAGTAAGCTTTAAAACGTTGGATACCACAGCCAGCAGGCCATTGTTATTGTCACCGTTCAACTTGTTAAGCTGTTCAGCAGTTGCCGATCCATAAAAACGCATATAATCATCTGAAGTGGCATAAATCATTATTTCTTCTTCCTTCCTCTTTTGGGCTTTTCCGTTTCTTCTGCTTCTTCTTCAGGCAGATCCAGCACAGGATCTTCTGATGCAAGCATGGGCGGCTGATCAACAGCCACCCAATTTTCACCTTTGAATTTTGCAGAAGCCACGATCAGGCCACCGGTCTTAATGTTACGGTATAACATTATGCTGACTTAATAATGGCAAAAGCACTTGCATCAATAATGCCCCAGCCAATGTAAGCTTCACAACGAAGGTATACCTGGTTATGGCCCTTAAGGTCACCAGCACTTGCATCATTGTCAGGATTACCGTATTCAATTACTTCAAGCTCAATGTCCTTGCTGAAGCCCCATCTGAAACGATCAGCAAAATCACCAACAATTGCATAGTCAACTGCTGTTGCTCCTGAAAGTGCCTGTGATACTGTGCTGTTTACATCCTGTGCCATGCCATGGAAGGTGTCAGGGTTTCCACCAAATCTGTATTCAGGGTATTCACGAACACCACCGGCATTAACGATACCAGCAAGGATATCAGCATAAGTAGGTGACATTGCAATGCCACTAACCTTATTGCCTGCAGTTCTTACTGTTGAAATAACAGTCTGAAGTGCAGCATCCGGATCTGTAGAATCATATGTTTCTGTCTGGCTAACCTTATAATCAAAGTGATTATTGCCAACTACTGCAGAAGCAGCGCCTGTGCGGGGATTAATTCCATGGAATGCAGCGATATCAAGTGCCTCTGCAAACTTTCTTGCAGCGCCTTCCTTAAATCCGTCAAGGATCTCAAGGCCTACTTCCTCTGCGCCATAAAGAAATTCATCAGGCACCCTTGCGCCATACTCAAACTTAATAGGAACAACCCTAACAGGTTCTACTGTAGCGCCACCTGTTGTTTTTGCGCCGTTCTCTGCTACGATTGAAGCAGCATTATCAAAGTTAAATGTAAATACCTGGTTGCCATTGAATGCAACAGGCTTTGCTCCACTGGGCTTAGCCAGGGAAGACTTACCATTAACTAAGTTAAAAAGTTCATTGATGTCTTTTGTTGAAAAAGACGTTCTTGACATTGCCATACTTTTTCTTCTCCTTTTCTTTTTAAGA
>CACXHH010000298.1 GCA_902767455.1 uncultured Eubacteriales bacterium | reverse complement strand
ACCAGCATTTTTTTTTTTTTTTAAACCAAGCTGACAATTGCAGGCATCATCTTAGGTATGGCCTGGGTTATCCCATTGGCCAATTGTAATATCAGCTCAATTCCAGCTTTTAAGGCCTGTGGTATGACAGATCCCAGTGCTTCCATGGCACTGCTGCCAACCTGCAAAAATGTTTCACCAAGCTGTGGTAAGGCTGATATCACAGCATCTGATATTGATACCACCAATTCAGGCATTACAGAAGCTACCCCGCTAACCACTGAAGTAATAGCTTCAAGGGCCTGCGGTAGCCCTGTGGATACATTTCTTATAAGACTTTCAACACCGGATGATATCTGCTTGTCTGCTCCATCAGCACCTGTGATAAGTCCGGTAAAGCCATTCATGACGGTAGTTATTGACGGAAGCAGATTGCTTACTAAAGAATTTTTAAGGCCATCAGAAGCCACAGTAAGATTCTGAAGCGTATCCTGGAATGTAGCCGCATTCTTTACGGCTGTATCATCCAATACACCGCCCAGATCATGGATTTCCTGCTTCATGTTTGCTGTTTCTTCTGCAGACATATTAAGTAATGCGCCCAGCTCTGTGGCACCACGGCCAAGAAGCTTGCCTGCCAGATATGTGCGCTGTGTAGTATCATCTACTTCCTGAAGCCCCGCTATAACCGAAGAAAACAGATCTTCCTGGGACATAGAAGCCAGATCCTTTGTGCTTATGCCCAATTCCTTAAAAGCATCACTGTTTGTCTGTGCAGCATTGGCCATGGTCTTCATGGAAGCCTTCAAGCTTTCCATACTGGTACCGCTATGCTGCATTACAAAATCCCATTCCTGATAAGCCTGGGCACTTATACCCATCTTCTGGGACATTTTATCTATGTTATCGCCGTATTCAGCCACGGATTTTGCAGAATCCCAGATAGCCTTACCGGCTCCCACAGCGGCACCGGTAACAGCCGCAACAGCGCCGGTAATAACTGCGGCACTGCCTTTGATCATAGATCCCATTGAAGAAGCAAAATCACTACCTGCCTTGCTACCTACAGATCCTGCATCTATTTCTTTGGCTATTGAATCAGATATTCCTAAAGCAGAAGGCACTATCTGAACATATGCCTTGCCTATTGTTGTTTTAGCCATGTTTTATACGCCTTTCATACTCTTTCTGGAAGTCTTCAACAGTATCAAAACCTTGTGCCGCATCATCCCTGTTCACAAGTGATTCAAGGATCATAGGCGGCTTGTTCATACCCTTTCTTGCATCTTCTGTCTGTGCCCAAGCTAAGAAGCTTGTATTATCTGCAATCTTGGCAAGTAACAAGGTAGTCATACCCACCTTGGATTCATCCAGCTTTGTTCTTGTGCGGCTATCTTCCCTTAGGCCTGCCGCCAAAATTGCTATGTACCGAATAGGAAAAGCTTTCAGATCATATATATGGTAATATTCTGCAAAATCACAGATCAGTTCATTCCTACAGCGGCCAAGCATTATGCCTAAGGTTATTAATTTTTTATATCTTCATCCTGATCTTTAAGAGCATTAAAGATTTCAGTTATTTCTTCTTTTACCATCTCCATAGGCACATAATCTTCACCTGTTATCTTCTTTATGTGATCATAAAGTGCATTTGTGCCCTTTTTTCCAAGCAAAAACGTTCTTATTTCCTTATAAGCTACAAGCGTTTCAACTTCATCACCTGATTCTGCTGTAGCTACAGCATCAACAAGTCTGGCATCATCCAGCTTTGCTGTAATATCCCATTCAAAACCGCTTTCAGTTTTAATAACCATTTTTTGTTCCTTTCAACATTAAAAAAAACACCCCCGGAATCAACCGGGGGTATTCACTCAGGTTAAGCTGCAGGTTCAATGTATTCATAGTGCGACTTGCCGCTTGCATCAGGTGCACATTTAAATGTAACACCATAGCCCACTGCATCTTTTGCACCATGCGTGATATCTTCAACAGCCGTGATCTTGGCATTAGGAAGCACTACCCTTCTAATACCGCCATTTCTAAGAAGCATGTCAATCACATAACATCTGTAGTCCCTGCCGACTGCAGAAGCAGCTATGGTGATATGACCGCTTGCATCAACTGTCACAGCGCTCTGGCCGAACACTTCCTTCAGCACATTTACATTAGTCGCTTCAATCAGCTTCATCTTCCACTGATCTGCAAAGTTATCTTCAATGGAAAGCACGGTACTACCGCCCCATTCCTTAACATCTGTAGTATCATTGGATAATGTCTGTGTTACGCCATCTTCTGACACATAACCAAGATCCTTGAAATCTGTAGTAAGTGCTGTAGATGCATCTGTAGGAATTACAAGGCTTGAACCTAAGGTTGCTGAAAACACCGCACCGCCAACTTTAGGGCGGCCCGCTGTTACTTTCTGACTATCAGGCATTTTTTTACCCTTCCTTTCTTAAGATTCATAATATGAAACATCAAACAAGCACTGATATCTGTACTGCTTAATATCAGTCTTGTTATAAGGATAAGATCCATTCCTGCTGATATCCCTTATATAATCTTCTGATATAAGGGATTCCAGGGCGGCTTCCATGTCTTTATTCATATCACAGGCCCTATACATAGTATTGCCATAAGACTGCGCTATTATTGACATTTCAGCCAATCCATGCCGGCATTCACCCTTCACAAACTGAATCACATAATATTCTTCAGGTGCATCATCCGGCACTTCCATGTAAACATTTAATGACAGTAAAGCATTTAATCTATTCAGAATTTCTACATCAACCATTTTCCATACCCTTCACAGTCTTCCAAAGCGTGTTATTTTCAAGGTTATCACGGATACAAGCCTTATCTGTGGTGAACACTGAAGCTATCGTTCTGGGATGCCCGCTTGAAAAGGACTTGGTATCTGTTTCATACCCTGCCCCTAAGCTTCCGGCAATCTCCTGT
>CACXHH010000297.1 GCA_902767455.1 uncultured Eubacteriales bacterium | reverse complement strand
TTGGATATCGGAAAAATGCTGGTGGATTCTGCACCAAGGCTGCTAAATGCGGCATTATTGCTTGTAAAAACGCTGGCAGAAAATATAGCAGATAATGCAGTAAATTTGGTGACAGGTGCCATTGCGTTGATCACACAGCTTGAAGTTTTTATTATCGAAAATTTACCAATGATCATAAAAACTGCGGTGGAAATAGTATTGGCGCTGGTTGAAGGCCTGACAAGCCCTGAAGCAATAGATCAGTTGATAGGTGCTTATGTTTTATTGGTGACCAGCTTAGTTGATGCGGTGACGGATAATCTGGGTGAAATTCTGGAAACCGGATTGGTCATGATTGGTGCCTTAGCTAAAGGTTTGATGGAAGCCCTGCCGGAATTAATTATGATCGTGCCCAAGATTTACAAAAGCATTTTTGTCAAGCTTACTTCTATGGATTGGCCAAGTATCGGTAAGAATATGCTTTTAGGCATTAAAAAAGGCTTACTGAATGCTAAGGATACACTTCTGAAGGCCATTAAGGATCTGTGCACAGAATGCTGGGCAAGCGTTAAGTCATTCTTTGGCATAGCAAGCCCTTCAAAGCTTATGACCTATGCAGGAACCATGATTGGTGAAGGTCTGGCAATTGGTATTGAAGGACAGCAGAAGACTGTGACAGATGCCATGGCTGGATTGAACACGGCTATATATGGCGGTGTAGGATCTGGACAGCTTGCCTATGCGGGAGCCTATGGCGGTGGAAGCATTACAAACAACATAACTGTTAATGGCGCTGAAGATCCGGAACTTTGGACACAGGGCTACATCAGAACGTTAAAACGTGAAGGAAGAATGATAAATGGCTAAAGATTATAAAATGACGGCCTTAGCCGCTACCAGGAATGAAAATGTATTTACTTTTTCCTGGAAGTGGGGGCCTGATGCGACAACAACCAAAAAGCCCAAGATTGAATATAAGATTGTAACGAATGGCCAGGATATCAAGAAGGTCAAAGCTACAGCCGTAACATTGGCAGCAGGTGCTGTATCTTACCAGATAACTATTGATCCGGCCAATTATTACCCGCAGACTGCAGATGTGATCAATTATATATGGTTCCGTGTACATTATCTGGATCATCCCTGGGTGGAATACAGCTATCCTTTAAAGGCACCTAACAAGCCTACTTTAAGTGCTTCTGCAGCAGGGGTGTATTCGTGGAATGCTTTAGCCTATGGATATGCACCTGAATGGCTTGCAGATGTTGAATGGCAGTCTGTAAAGGCCAATACTTCAAGTTATTCTGCAGTAAGCTGGACAGGCGCTGAAAGCGGCACTGCCGGTGCAATATCAAGTAAGTCATATACTGACTCATCCGGTATAAGATGGTTCCGTGTAAGATCCAGAGGACCTGCAGGGGCTTCTGATTGGACTTATCTGAATAAAGTATATAATGCATCCGTTTCTGCAACTAATATTTATGGATCCTGGAAGGGTTACCGTTTAGGCGTAGATTTTACAGTAAATTCTTCACCTGATAAGCCGGTTACTTCTGCAGAAGTGCAGTATAACATTTCAAAGCCTGATGCTACTTATCAGCCAACAGGATCTTGGGCAACTGCAGGTGAAGTAACAGGTTTTTCTGCAGGAGCCACTAAAAAATATGTGGTTAAGGAAAATCTGCCTGAATCTTCAGAATTGGCTGAAGATCTGGCGCTGTGGGTAAGGATTATCACAAAAAATGCAGGCAATTCTACCACAAGTCCTGTTATTTATATTGGATCTGGCAAGCTTAAGGCGCCTACACTTAATTCAATTACCTGGAATACACAGACAAAGACTGTAAGCGCTACTTTCACGAACACAACAACAGTGCCCAATGTAAAAACAGCCTTAATATTCAACAATAACCAGCCTTTGGCAGTGGCTGCTGTGGGGGCTACTTCAGTAAGCGCTACATATGAGCTTTCAGAAAATATTAAAACGGCCACCTTTGGTATCGTTTCTTTTGTCGGAAGCAGTCTATCAAGCGCCAAGATAAAATCAGAAACAGTATGGCAGAATGTATCAACAGATGTTCCAAAGGCAGTAACAGGCTTAACAGCTTCATTGACTGATAAATTAGGCCGTGTGGCGTTGTCTTGGAACTGGACATGGACTGTGGCCACAGGTGCAATTATTTCTTGGGCAGACAGTCCTGAAGCATGGGAATCTACAGCACAGCCGCAGACTTATGAAATAAATGAAAAGGTTACCAACTGGCTTGTTGATGGCCTTGAAATGGGCAAGAAATGGTATTTCAAGGTAAGACTTAAAAAGGTGGCTGATGGATCTGACAGTAGCATTTCTGATGAATTGGCACCTTGGTCTGATCCGGTATCTGTCGACTTATCTTCAAGCCCTGAAGCGCCTGCAGTATCTGTTTCAGACAATATCATTGCACCAGGCGAACAGCTAACAGTTTACTGGGCATATGTAACTACAGATAACACTGAACAGGCTTCTGCTACCGTTTATGCTGATGGGGCAGAAGTTGCTACAGTAACAGGAGCCGCACAGTCTTACAGCTTTAATCCTGCATGGTCAAGCGGTACAAGCCACAGCATAACAGTAGTGACTACTTCTGCATCCGGCAGGGTATCCGGAACTTCAGCGGCCGTGACCGTTAACGTGGCTAATCTTCCTGTGGTTACTGTTAGTTCAAGTCTTTCAGGCGGTATTTTGGATGAAATGCCGCTTCATATTGAAGCAGAAGGTGCTGGAGTAGGAAGCAGAACGGATATCATCATTACAAGGTATGGTGACAGCCGGATCATGCGGCCTGATGAAACGGTGCTTGATGGCTTTGATGGTGAAACAATTTATAACAGGTCCTTTAATGGTGAAGTCACTCTTGATATCACTGTTGATGATCTGGTTGGCAGGCTTGATGATGATATGTATTATCTGCTTACTGTGGTTGTTTCAGATAATCTAGGACAGACTGCAGTGCATCAGGAAAGGTTTATGGTGGCTTGGGATCATCAGGCAGAAAAACCTACAGCCACAGTGGTTATGCAAGACAATGTTGCATTTATAACGCCTGTGGCGCCTGTTTCAGCAGATCAGGGCGACTTCTGCAGGATCTACAGACTTTCAAAGGATAAGCCGGAACTGATTATGGAAGCTGAGTATGGCACTGAATATGTAGATCCTTATCCTGCATCCGGTGGCGGTTATAGGGTTGTTGATATCACTACAAATGGTGATTATATGGCACCTGATATGCCTGCATGGATTGACATTGACCATAACTTGCAGCTTCCGGAAGTCATTATTGATTATGATGAAGGCAAGCAGATCAGACTGCCTTATAACATTACTTTGGCCAATGCCTGGAACAAGGACTTTGAAAGGAATGTATACCTTAATGGAGCCGTGCAGGGTGATTGGAATAAGGCTATCACAAGGGATACCAGCATAAGCAGTATAGCGCTTAAAACTGATGATCCATTAATTGAACAGATGCATGATCTGGCTGCCTATGCAGGCTTATGCCATGTAAGAACGCCTGAAGGATCTTCTTATTCAGCTAATATCACAGTTAATGAAAGCGGTTCATATGGTGATGTGCTTATTTCTTATGATATCAAGGTTGAAAGAGTTGATCCGGAAGGCTATGAAGCTATGACAAAGGCTGATTGGGATGATAGGGTGGAATAAATGAACTGGAAAAAGGGTTATAGCGCTTCCTTCCTTGCCATGCAGGTTAATCCCAAGACATGGCAGGATCTGGAAGAAATAAAGATATTAGATGGCAGTATAAGCAGGGATGATTCATCTGACCTGCTTGAATCTGCATCTGTGACCATGACTGAAGCAGTCGGTGAAATATGGTTAAGAATTTACCTGGTTGCCAAACAGAACGGTGAAGCCGCCAGGGTGCCGCTGTTCACAGGCCTTACATCTGAGCCTACAAGAAATATCCGTGGAAATCATGAAAGCTATGATGTTGAATGTTACAGTGTATTAAAGCCCTGTGCAGATAGGATGCTTCCTTTAGGATGGTATGCCGCTTATGGAAGTGATGGCACGGAAATAATAGCTGATCTGTTTAAACAGTGCGGTATTAAGGTTAATCAGGAATTTGGCGGTGGATATCTTGCTGCCAATATTGTGGCTGAAGCTGGTGAAACATACCTGACAATGGCCAAGAAGGTGGCTAAGGCCATTAATTGGCAGATAAGGCCTAATGGCTTGGGTGAAGTATCAATAGTTCCTTACAGCAACGTTGTGAAGGCAAGATTTGATGGTGAAAATGATGTGGTAGAACCGGCTGTTGAAGATTCGCAGGACTGGTTTAGCTGCCCTAATGTCTTAAGGGTTACATCAGAAAACAAAACGGCCATATTTAAGGATGAAGACATAAAAAGCCCGCTTTCCATCCCAAACAGGGGGCGGGAGATCTGGAAAGAAGAAAATGTAACACTGCCTGTGGGGGTGTCGCTTGGAGATTATGCCATGCTTAGGCTTAAGGAGCTTCAGGCACCATTAAGGGTGCTTAAGTATTCCAGGCGTTATGATCCGGATGTGAATATAGGGGATCTGGTAAGCATTGGCTATCCCGGCATAGATGGAACCTTCAGGGTAGGTAGTCAGAATGTTCAGATAGGGCATTCATGCAGAACAGAGGAAACGGCTTATGGGACTTGAAAAAGAATTAGCACAGGTTATTAATAACCTGAATAAAGGCGGTACAAAGCCTTATGATACTTCTGCTGTGGTTACCAGGGTGGAAGGAAGCACGGCTTGGGTGCACATAGATCAGGGCGTGGAAGAAACACCTGTTGAAATGACCATAGCATGTAAGCCGGGCGATACTGTAAAGGTTAGGCTGTCCGGTGGCATGGCTTATTTGCTTGGAAATAACACAGCGCCGCCTACGGATGACAGAACGGCCTTGGAAGCCTTGGGAACTGCAGGTATGGCAAAAAGAACTGCCACAGGCGCTGCAATAGTGGCTAATACCACAGAACAGCGCACAAGGCCCGCAATAACAAGCATGATCACATATTATAAGCTGTCAAACGGTACGCCGCCACAGCCTACAGAAGAAAATCATGCAGGGTGGTCTGAAGAAGAACCTGAATGGAATCCTGAAAGTGATGAACAGCTTTATTATTCTGTCAGATCCAGAACGGTGCAGGGTGTTATTACATGGTCTAATCCGCATGTATTAAGTTCATATGCTAACTTGAATATACTGCAGAATGCTATCCTTCTTGAAGTCGGTGAAGGATCAACAGTGGGGTTTTGGTTGGATTCAAACGGTGAACCTATTCTGGATAGCAATAATGAAGAAATTATAGCTACTTTAGGCAGTATAACTGATGCTTATGCCAGGGTAATGGTCAAGGCCAATGAAATACTGCAGGAAGTATCTGAAACATATGTTAACCAGGGCACAAGCGGTATTCAGAGCATGTCAAGCGTTATGAAGCAAACGGCAGCAGGCGTGAATCTTTATGCTACTATAAATGGCCAAGAAAGCAATGTTCATAGCCATATTGACAATGACAGCTTTGACATAGTTAAAGATGATATAACTGTGGCAACCTTCGGTGAATCTTCGGTGATCGGTAAGGTTGACCATACTGTGGATGGTGCCAAGTGGTTAGAAATATCAAATGATGGCATAGTTGGC
>CACXHH010000296.1 GCA_902767455.1 uncultured Eubacteriales bacterium | reverse complement strand
TCTTCAAGATCAATCTTCCTGCTGCCGCACTTGGTGCGACGCGTGTCGGTGATCTGATTGATATGGTGGTTGCTGAAATTCAGTCCAAAGATACTGCTGAACCTCAGTCAGAAACCTCGAAACCAGAAAACACCGAACAGGCCAACGAGACAGAGGAATAAGGTATGTATATCGCTCCATTACGTGAGATCGATTGCACACCAACTCTGGCTGCAGTGATCGGTACTGTCAGCTCACAAGACGTTATCGATCAATTAAATTTACGATGGGGAGGAGCTTCTACCGTAGCCTTTGGACAAGTCAATAATCCAATGGATACTGGTTATCGAAACTTCCTCAACATTGTGAATGGATGCATGGCGAAAACTGATAACGTAATCCAGCAAGTGACACAGTCTGTGTTGTATCCGAATACCTGGAGAACTATTGATAACGAGGGAGCGTTGATTATGCCACCACCTAGCATGCAAGTGGCATTGCTCATGACACCTCCTCTGCTCGACTTGTTCAAGAATCATCAGATATCCGGATGGGGATGGAATCCTGATACATTCCCCGACACCGACATGTATGCTCGTACACTGGATAACGGAAGAGTTGAAACCAGACCTAACCCTGACGATGTTCCTGATGAGATGACTTGGGAATGGAGTACGGATGAGGCGGAATATGACATCGACAACGATGATGATTATTTCGCATTAGTACGATCCAGAAAGTTCTTATGTGATCTGATCGAAGCTGAACTCAGTGAAGATGGTTCTCGTCGTGATCCTACCGATCTAACACAGATCATGTCTCTGTGAGCAAGTTAGTTCGTAAACGTTTACTAATTGACAGATACACCAGTGGAGCAATCCACTGGTGTATCTTTTTTTATTCTATGAATAAAATAAGGAGATATGCTTTATGCCTATTGCTGTTGTTCCTCAATTAGATATTAATGCTCCTGTTGCTGAAAACAATTCAGACAAAATGGTGAGCTTACTCAAATTTCTCATGTTTAATCCTGGATGGATCTCATCCTGGTATGACGAGCATCTACTTAGTATGCGAAAAAGTATGGCGAAATATACTGAGGATAGTAGTACTCTTGTTCCTGCACTCCAAGAGAAGATTAATGATGCGATCCATCATTTTTATCCCGACTATCATTGTAGTATTGAAGTGATTCGTGATCAACCTAATGATCCGAATTACACGATGGATATTGCAATACGTAATAGTTTCAACGAACTTGTGATTCAACTTGATCGTGTTCGTAAAGATGAATCTGGTTTATTTGTAATCCGCACGCATGCATGAGGGATATTCCCTCATGCATGTTCAATATATTGCTTGTACTTAAGCTCTATCGTATACAACCGCTTATAAGGAGAAACATCATTATGAATTTAACAACCAACGATAACGTTACTGTCAACATGGATATGTTGGGGAAAGACAAAGAAGAGGATAAGAAATTACTCTATCTCCTTAAGATGCAGACATATCGTAAGAACATCATTCCTTTGGTTGAGTTCAATCTCAAATATGCTCCATTGTTCCAGAAGGCAAAAGACATGAACCATAAGGAACTTCAGCAGTTATCCCAGGATTACATGCTTCGTATTGATCCTTATCATCCCGTCTATGTTGTCAATGATACTGAGTATCAAACTGTGGAAGAACTCCTGCAGGAGTCCAACATCGTGATGATTCTTCCTGCTATATACAATCGTCTTGGTACTGTCAATGACGTCAAGACGAAAGACGGTCAGGATATTGGTCTGGAAAAAATGTTGGCATTCAACAATCTTGCTGCTATGGAGATTCAGGATCCATTTGATAAGAAGAAGATTCGCTATAGCCAAGAGATTGCTATGATCTTCAATGCAATGACGGATCCAGAACAATTACAGAAGAATAAAGAGAAAGCACAGGAGATGGCGAAACAAGTTCTTTCCAGACAAAGTGTTCCGGTTGTGAAAGAACAATCCGACGAGATACCGGAAGATGTTCTGAAAGAATATCAAGACGCATCTGATTCTGATGCAACTTCTACTTTATCCGGAGAGCACGAAGAGTTCTTATGAAGATCACATTCTTGACAGATATTCATATTGGTAATCCTAAAATTTATTTGAATCGTATCACAGATAGTCTTCACAAATATGCTTATCCCGAGATTGAAACTTCTCAGTTGGTGTTGCTGGGTGGAGATTTCTTTGACTGCTTACTGAATATTAATTCAGATGCTGGCATACGAGCAATTTACATCATCGATGAACTGATTGATATCTGTCTTGCTAAGAAGATCTATCTTCGTGTCTTACGAGGAACTTTCTCACATGACCGATATCAGAACAGATTGTTTGTGGATCGTGCTCGTGTGATACC
>CACXHH010000295.1 GCA_902767455.1 uncultured Eubacteriales bacterium | reverse complement strand
GGGAAACGTACGCTCTTGAAGTTGAGAGAGCTGAGAAAGCACCGGCAGCAAGGAACGATATTTTGGCAAAGAGATTTGGAATCCCTGCGGAAGGTTATACATATTTCTTCAGTTACGAAGAGACCCTTCCACATTCCAGGCAAGATTATTGGCAGATGCCATGTGCTCTTGGTGCTGATATGTCACAGGGCGATGACTTCTGTGCATTCACATTCTTATTTCCGCTTCCAAACGAGCAATTCGGAATAAAGACTCGAAGCTATATTACACATTTAACATATAGTAGATTGTCTCCAGCCATGAGACAGAAATACGACGAATTTATTGCCGAGGGTTCACTTATAGTTATGGATGGCACAGTGCTTGACATGATGGAAGTATATGAGGATGTAGATAATTACATTCTGCAGCAGAATTTCGATGTAAGAGCTTTTGGATACGATCCATATAATGCCAGGGATTTCGTCGAAAGATGGATTACAGAAAATAGCCCATATGGTGTCGAGAAAGTTCAGCAGGGTGTTAAGACAGAAACAGTTCCTTTGGGAGAAATTAAGAAACTTTCTGAAGAGCGTATGCTCATATTTGATCAAAGTCTAATGTCATTCGCTATGGGTAACGCGGTAGCATTAGAGGATACGAATGGAAACAGAAAGTTGTTAAAGAAAAGACGTGAAGAAAAGATTGATAATGTTGCAGCTTTGCTAGATGCATATGTAGCCTACAAAGCGCATAAGGAGGACTTCGAATGAGTACGTTTTATGATGCGCCGAATGACTACCGTAATTACTTACGTCATCACGGAATTAAGGGTCAGCAGTGGGGCGTAAAGCACGGTCCACCTTATCCGCTAGATACAAAAACACATAAACGAGTAGTTAAAGGAAAAGAAAAGGTCAGACAAGGTGATCTACTTCTATGGGCGGCTGCAAAAGTCGTGGAGACAGGAGTTAATGCGGCTGTTGATGCTGGAAAAAAGAAGCAAATGAAAAAGATCATAGAAGAAAGATCTAATGAAGAGTATAAAATTGATGAAAAAACGGGCCTAAGATTAAAGAATAGAGAATATACAATGGAAGAGGATGCAAAGGCATGTAATCCATTGTATTCTAAAATTGGGCTCGGTAGATCGGCGAATTGCAATTGCGGAAATTGCTCATTTGCGTTAGAAGCTCGAAGAAGAGGCTTCGACGTCATAGCGAAGTTAAATTCCAAAGGAATAAGCGGCGCATATGAAATGCAGAAAATATTTCCAACTGCAAAGCTTACTTTGGTGGATCCATATAATATGTATTCTATCTCGGATAAAGGATCACCCATAAAAAAGGTGAATGTTTTAGGTAGATTAGCTGCCGATTGGAATCCGTTCAATGCAAAAAAAATGGCAACCCAATTCGATAAGATAGCATCACAAAATAATTCTAGAGGAATATTAATGATAGACTGGACGGCATCATATAAGGGTGGACACGCATGCACATATTATGTCGATAATAATCAAGTGTATATTTGCGATCCTCAGTCTGGAAAGATATTAAAGGCTAATAAAAAATACCTATCAAAAGCAAACGCTATACTCGCTTATAGAACAGATAATATTCCAAATTCAGAAGTTAATTTCGACGAACTTAAGAGGTTTATAGAAGTATGACAGAGAAGGAAGCAACAAAACGTTTTTTAAAGGAATTACCCTTCAGAACTATAAAATCTATAGAGCCCCATAAAAATGGCTGGCTTATAATAGCTCCAGATAAAAATGTAAATGATGATTATTCTGGAATAATATTTTTTGTAAATTCTAAAGGCGTAAAAAAATTATCTATAGTCGATATAATATCAATGGAGGAGAGCATCGAATGATCGAAAGCATACTGACAAGTGTAAAGATTTGCTTGTGCGGTATCCCGGAGAATGATGAAGCATTTGATGAGAATCTAATTATGTTCATTAACTCTGCTTTCGGAACCCTTTATCAGATTGGTATAGGGCCTAAAGAGGGATATTCTATATCAAGTAAAGCTGATAAATGGTCTGACTTTATATCAGATGTTAGACTTCAATCTTTAGTTAAGGATTACATAATAACCTATACTAAAGTATATTTCTGCCCTCCAGAGTCTGGTTTCGTTTTAACTAGTTTAGAGAAACAACTCGATGAGAAAGTTTGGAGACTTAGAGTCTTTGGAGAGGAAGGGCAGCTTGATTAATGGCAAAATTCATCTATTACAATCCCAACCCGCTTGAAAAGCGTACTGGCGATTGTGTAATAAGAGCGCTTACAAAACTTTTGGACATGGATTGGGACTCCGTGTTCGTTGATTTGTTTACGATGGCATTTACCATG
>CACXHH010000294.1 GCA_902767455.1 uncultured Eubacteriales bacterium | reverse complement strand
TTGCATGAACGTTTTTTTAGTCGTATTATTAGTGCTCGCGGGCGTCGCGTTATTATTAATGGAGATGTTCCTCTTGCCGGGTTTCGGTGTCGCAGGCATCGGTGGTTTTGCCGCTCTGGCAGGTGCGGTCGTTCTGGCGTGGCTTAAGATCGGTCATCTGGCCGGATACATCACCCTCGCTGCCTGTCTGGTACTGTCCGGTTTGGCGATCTGGGGCTTTCTCCGCAGCAAAGCCCTCGATAAGATGGCGCTGGACTCCAAGATAGACAGTCATGTCGAGTTAGCGAATAACAAGTTAAAGAAAGAAGAATCTCAAAAATCTGAATAATATGGAAGTTCTCAATGTCATTTTGATTATGCTGATCAGTATCGGCCTGATCATCTTCTTCTACTATGTGCCCTTCATGTTGTGGATCAACGCCGCCGTGAGTGGTGTACATATCAGTCTGGTACAACTATTCCTCATGCGTATCCGTAAGGTGCCGCCCGCAAAGATCGTCAACTGTATGATCGAGGCGCATAAGGCCGGTCTGATGGAGGTGAAACGGGACGGATTGGAGGCGCACTACCTTGCCGGTGGACACATCGAGCGCGTGGTACATGCTTTGGTGTCCGCTTCGAAAGCTGGTATTGACCTGAGCTTCCAGATGGCTACGGCTATTGACCTCGCCGGTCGTGATGTGTTCGAGGCCGTACAGATGTCTGTTAACCCCAAAGTGATTGATACCCCGCCGGTAGCTGCCGTAGCGAAGGACGGTATTCAGTTGATCGCCAAAGCGCGTGTGACGGTCCGTGCGAACATCCGCCAACTCGTCGGAGGTGCCGGAGAAGATACCATCCTCGCCCGTGTAGGTGAAGGTATCGTCAGCTCCATCGGTAGTGCCGAGAGTCACAAGCAAGTGCTCGAAAACCCCGATTCCATCAGTAAATTAGTGCTCTCCAAGGGTCTGGATGACGGAACGGCTTTTGAGATCCTATCTATCGATATCGCGGACATCGACGTAGGTAAGAACATCGGTGCCCAACTGCAGATGGATCAGGCGGAAGCAGATAAGAATATTGCGCAGGCCAAAGCCGAGGAACGTCGTGCGATGGCGATTGCGTCCGAGCAGGAGATGAAAGCCAAGGCACAGGAAGCACGTGCCAAAGTGATCGAAGCCGAAGCACTCGTGCCGCAAGCGATGGCGGAAGCCTTCCGCAACGGTAACCTCGGGATCATGGACTACTACCGCATGCAGAACATGCAGGCGGACACCGCGATGCGCGAGAACATCGCCGGCGGCGGAGAGAAGAAGGTTAAGAAATAAATCAAAAATCAAAAATTTGAAATCATAAATGCGCGTAGCGCTCCTCCAATATCCGATTGTGTGGGCAGATCCGCAGGCGAACATAGGCCTGCTGGACGAACGCTTGCGGGCGATTGCCGGTCAGGCTGATCTGGCGATCGTACCGGAGATGTTCAGTACCGGATTCTGTACCGACCGTCCGGGTTTGGCAGAACCCTGGGATGAAGGTCCGACCTGTCAGGCGCTCCAACGTATGGCCGATGAATACCACCTTGCAATTGTGGGCTCCCTTATGGTTTCGGATATTGGAAAACTCTATAACCGCGGATTTCTTTTCACACCTGGTGCGGCACCGCAGTATTACGACAAGCATCATCTGTATGCAAGTGGTGGAGAGGCGGAGTTCTTCAGTCCGGGTAACGAACGGAAGATCTTTGAGTACCGGGGCGTGAAGATTCGTTTGGCCGTTTGTTACGACCTGCGATTCCCGGTCTGGCTGCGGCAGGACAAGAACGATCTGTACGACATCCTGATTGTGGTAGCCTGCTGGCCTACCGTACGCATCCAGTACTGGGACGTACTCCTGCCGGCACGTGCGGCAGAGAACCACTGCTACGGCATCGGTGTGAACATGGTCGGAACGGACGGATTGCAACTCGATTACAACGGTCACTCTGTGGCCTATGACACCTGGCTCAAGGATGTAGCAGGTTTTGAAGATTACGAAGAGGGCACGAAGATCGTGGACCTCTCGATCGAAAAATTACGTCATTTCCGGGAAGTACTCCCGCAATGGCAGGAAGCAGATGGATATACTATAAAGGTTAAAGGTTAGAGGTGGAAATTAACTGGCACATAAAAGAATTATCGCCGGAAGAGCAGAGTACCGCAGAGCGTCTGAGTACCGAACTGGAGATCAGTCCGGTAGCGGGACGTATCCTGGCGGGACGCGGCATCCGTACGGCTGCAGAAGCGCGGGCGTATATCCGTCCGTCGCTGGACAGTCTGCACGATCCTTTTCTGATGCGCGATATGGGTGCTGCCGTGGACCGTCTTTGTCAGGCTATCGATACGCACGAGCGGATCATGGTGTACGGCGATTACGATGTGGACGGTACAACGGCCGTGGCACTGATGTACTCGTTCCTCAAGACCCAAACGGATAATCTCATCTATTACATCCCCGACCGGTACACCGAAGGATACGGTATCTCGACCAAGGGTATCGATACCGCCAAAGAGAAAGGATGCACGCTCGTCATTGCCCTCGACTGCGGTATCAAAGCGGTCGATAAGATGGACTACGCCCGGAGTATAGGGGTCGATTTTATCATCTGCGACCATCACACACCCGGAGACACGATCCCTAATGCGGTAGCGGTGCTGAATATGAAACGCAAGGACTGCCTCTATCCCTTCAAAGAACTGAGCGGTTGCGGAGTGGGCTTTAAATTAGCGCAAGCGTACGCCCAGCGACGCGGGATGGATATGCAGGAGGTCTATCGACTGCTGCCCTTACTCGCTATGTCCATCGCTTCGGATATAGTCCCCGTAACCGGTGAGAACCGGATCTTGGCTTTCTATGGGCTGCGGGCACTCAATGCCTTTCCGTCCGTAGGTATGCAGGCGATTATGCAGGTGGCGGGTATCGAAGGAAAGACCATCACCATCAGTGACCTCGTCTATAAGTTCGGTCCGCGTATCAATGCCGCCGGACGTATCAAATCCGGTGCGGAGGCAGTACGACTGCTGATCACGGACGATGCGGAGGCCGCCTTACGGTTCGCCAAAGAGATCGATTCATACAACCAGGACCGTCGGGATTTTGATTCCAAAACGACCGACGAAGCACTCGAGCAACTGGCAAAAGATCCGATGAATTCGGCTAAATTCACCACCGTGGTCTTCTCGCCCGAATGGCATAAGGGTGTTGTGGGTATCGCTGCGAGTCGTTTGACCGAGACCTATTACCGTCCGACGATCGTACTGACGACCGGAGACGACGATATCATCAGCGGAAGTGCCCGTTCGGTCAGCGATTTTGATATCTATACCGCCATCGACTCTTGTCGGGATCTGTTGACCAACTTCGGAGGACATAAGTTCGCTGCCGGTCTGAGTATGCACCGTAAGGACCTGCCGGAGTTCCAACGGCGATTCGAAGAATACGTGGCCGCCCATATCACACCCGAACAACAACGTCCGACATTGGATATCGAAGCCGAAGTGGAGTTGAGCGATATGAACTGGAAGATGTACAAGATTCTCCAATGCCTCGAGCCTTTCGGTCCGGGTAACGAACGTCCGCTTTTCCTCTGTCGTCACCTGATCAACAACCGCAACACCCGTGCCGTGAGTGAAGGACGCCATCTGCATCTGGATCTGACGGACCGTGTCGTAGCCATGGACGGAATCGCGTTCGGACAGGGAGACAAAGCGACTCATCTGCAGAACGGCAATCCCATCGACGTTTGTTTCTATCTGGAGGAAAATACCTACCGCGGTCGTACGACCCTCCAGATGAATGCCCAAGATATTAAATTAGATTAAGATATGTTTTCAGAACGAGACACCAAAGGACCGAGTTTGCGTAAAGGGTCCATCGAAGTAGTTTGCGGATCTATGTTCTCCGGTAAAACCGAAGAGCTCATCCGTCGTATGAAACGTGCGAAATTTGCCAAACTCCGTGTAGAGATCTACAAACCGGCCATCGACGTGCGTTACAGCGATGAGGATGTCGTATCCCATGACCGCAATGTGATTCAGTCCACACCGGTGGATAGCAGTCAGAATATCCTGCTCATGGTCGATGATATCGATGTGGTAGGTATCGACGAGGCACAGTTCTTCGATATGGGTATTGTCGATGTCTGCAAACAGTTAGCCGACCGCGGTATACGCGTCATCTGTGCCGGTCTGGATATGGACTTCAAGGGTGTTCCTTTCGGCCCCATGCCGGCCCTCATGGCCATCGCCGACGATGTCTATAAGACACACGCAATCTGCGTACACTGCGGTGACTTGGCTTACGTGAGCCACCGTCTCGTAGCTTCCGACAAACGCGTGCTGCTCGGTGAGACCGACAGTTACGAACCGCTCTGCCGCGAGTGTTATAACAAGGCATTGGCGAGTGAGGCTTGTTGATGTCATATTACCTTTAGCCATCCGGGACTGCTATACCTATAGTGTTCCGGATGCACTTTCTTTACCCGCACCGGGTACGCGGGTCGTTGTGCCCTTGATGAAAAAAGAGGTGCGCGGTATCGTCTTGCGGGAGCATACGGAACCTATCGAAGAGGCGTTCGTTGCCAAGATCAAACCCATCCTGTCGGTCAGCGAGACTGCACCGGTGGTAACCCCGGAGCAATTGGCCTTATGGCAATGGATGAGCAGCTATTACATGTGTACGCTGGGAGAAGTGATGGCTGCGGCGCTGCCGAATGGTCTGGACAAACGTCTGATGGACCCGCCCAAACGTCGGCGCACCCATATAGCCCCTTATACCGGCACGATCGAACCGATGCACGACTTATCGGATGCCCAGACGAAAGCTGCCGATGAAATCGAGACTTTTTGGTCTCAAGGCAAGGATATCGTTCTCTTGCACGGTGTGACATCCAGCGGTAAGACCGATCTGTATATCCATCTGATCTCCCAACAACTGGTGGCGGGTAAGAACGTACTCTATCTGGTACCGGAGATCGCCTTAACCACCCAACTGACTTCCCGTCTGCAGCGTATCTTCGGAGATCAACTCATCGTCTATCACAGTCGTTTCACCGATGC
>CACXHH010000293.1 GCA_902767455.1 uncultured Eubacteriales bacterium | reverse complement strand
ATAATTAATTTAAAAAAAAATAATTAAAAAAAATAATTAATTTTTTATAGACACAACTATAAAAATGTCAGACTTAACCTAAGAAATTGAACAGAACCATATCCCAGTACTCTGAACTCGCCATTTGAGCCCCCCAAGGCAAGTTCAGGACTCCTAAAGGCTTACCCCCTAGTAAAAGAAATACCTTTTTAGCTATGTCTTTTATCACATTCCAAAATATTTACAAAAATGACAAAATATATAAGAAATATATAATATTAATATAACAATACAGAAAAAAAAGAATAACAAAAATAACCTATATACACATAATAAAAACTATAAATAACATTAAATTATTATAAATCATCCGGCTTACCAAAAATATCATTATTACCTTCAAATTCTTCATCCATATCATCAATTGTTGCCACTTTATACATTTTGAGACTAATCTCTTCTAAATTCGAAAATTTAACTCTAAGATTGAATAAAAATTCAAAAATGTCCAGATCATTAAGCGCATTGTTCATGTATACCATATCCACTATTACTAGTAGTTTGAAAATCTCTTTGTACATATTTCTAAGAAACATTCTTTGTTCATCATCATATTTAACTTCTTTATTATCATTATTATGCCAAGAAATACCACATGCCATTTTTGCCAATTTGTCTACTCTATCATTATATTTGTCTCCTGTATGCGAATAAACTTTTATAAAGTTAACCTTGATTTGACTTCTGAGGCTCCTCATCTTATTGGTATATGAAATAATAAATTCTTCACTTGACGACCATTCATAATCGGCATACTTTTGTATGCCATTGTAATCATAAAACAAGTTAACTCCTAGTGCGTTCATTTCGATACTTTTCTCAACAGCAATAATTGATGCTCTCAATTCCCCATAAATATTCTTAAGCTCATACGTACTCTCTCCATCATATTCCCAGTTGGATCCTTGAGAGAATTTCTTTCCTTTCTTCACAAAAATATATGCATATCCGATTTTATTATTCTTTACATTATATGATCCATCAACATATGCATCAATATATTCACTATTAATTTTGTACTTGCATTCTAATGATTTCGAAATTTTATGTTTAGAGTTTTTTGCTGCCCATAGTAAGTCATCCACTATATTCCATAAAGCTTTGAGTTTACCTCTCATAATATTTTCCCATGCAGTATCTGGTAGTATCTTATATATTTCATCCACTTGTGGATCTATTTTTTCAAATATTTTTCCTATATTAAATGTTGGCGAAGGAATTGTTCCATCATTAAATTTATCTAATTTGTCCCTGAGAAAATTACCAAATGATTTAAAGAAAAGAAAAAGAGCTATCTGCTTTGATCTTTTATTGTTATCCGAGTGTAAAAAGACAATATTATGGAGATATCCAAAGTGTATGAAAAGCTTTGAATTCAAGAAATCCGTCAGGTTATAATAATAGTCTTCCTGCTTTTCCCTTTTATATTTCACATAATTTGCGAGAACATTCTTCCTAAAGGACTTGAACAAATAATCATTGAATTTCTTCGTTTTATAAAACTCATCAACTTGCTTCCTTACATCCCATCTTGGCTTCAATTTCGTAATCGCATCTTTAATTTGAGGAATATCGACTCGAATCTTATCAATCACTTCCAAGTCAATTATCATTGCACTCTCTCCTCTTTCTTTCCTTTCAAGCCATTTGTGAATATCGTATGTATCAATAAAGAAACGAAAGACATTTCTCATCGCAAAGACCACCTGCAAGTAATTAAATTTTGGCATGCCACTCTTAAAAAAATACCAAGCATTCCTGAATGTGTTGTTTCTCACAGACCTGTCAGTAGTGGCAATCATAAAAAGCCCATATGCAAATTTACTAATTACTCCACTATTAAAAACTAATCTTTTTACGAAAAAGTTTGCCCAATACGGGCAGGTCAAACTTCGGAAGGCTCTCTTGTTATAGTATCTATCATCGGGCATGATTCTTCCATCTCCGTTAATATATATTAGTCTACCCAAATACTTGTCCTGATCCACTATCTTAAAATCTTCACGAAATCTTTCTCTAATGAGGTAATTCTGTGACATAAGCACAGATTTATCATTTATTATTAGTCCCCAGAGGCTGAGGTTATCAACAAGCCTAAAAATAAATTTTCTGTTTTCTTCAATCTTGAGATCGTCACCGACGGACTTTAACACGACGGCAAGATCGTCGACATACCCTGTGACGCGCGACTTATCAATATACATGAGCGCACAATCTAAGTAGAACTCGAAAATGAGGGGCGAGAAACTCAGCCCCATTGGTATACCTTTTCTTCTTTTGACTCTCTTATTTCCCATCATATAATCAATATTATAAACAATTTGCGTCCACGCAAATAATAGGTCTTGAGTGGGCCCCTTATTAACGAATTTCTCAATGCACCCTGTCAAAAGCTCCATATCAATCGAGTCAAAGCCCTTGGTTAGATCAAGCAAGATTACGCCCGTGGCGTTATTCTTTTCATATTTTAGTCGTAAATCGAGCATAGCAAGGTATGTTGATGAAAGCTTCAAGCCTCCGAATTGGTACTTTACTTTGTCACTTCTATTAAAATAGTGAAAAAAATAATCCGATACTACGTTATAAGTGAGCGATTCGAAAATTTTGACGAAGGATGGCATGATTACAATCATGCGTACATCATTATAATCTTCCAACTTTTTGTTTTTTACCAAAAAAAAAGTATTTGCTATGGTTGAGTCTTTGAGTCGATTTGCTACATTAATAACATTATTAATCACCTCATATATCTCATAAAACTCATCTCCTTCTTTTGTTTCTCTACAATGAGTCCCTCTGAGGTATGATCTTACTCCCATTGATATAGATTCTAACGACATAAAATCGAATGTTGTCGCCTTACTCTTTGTTCTAGCAATAGTTATAAAGCCATCATATGCTTTGGAAGGCCTAACTTTTTGAATGTTAACATATCCCTTATCATTATCTGCATCAAGATGTTTAGCAAATGTCTCAATAATATTATTATTAACTTTTGTTCCAAGAAATGGTTCCTTAGAGCCAACATAATAAACTTGTCTATATCTACGATAAATATTCTTTACATTATTATCAAGGTAATCGCTCATCATATTATTGATTACCTTCTCCCTGTCATTGAGATTTAGATAAACTTGCAATGGTTTAACTTTAGGTTGGACATTAGGCACTTTTCCACTACATATACTTTCCACATACTCGTATGTTACCTCTTCTGACACTTCTTTGATACGCATAGGAAAGTCCAACTCAATCTCACATTTTACACAACCCATTATTAAAAAATGATCAGACGGGCCTGCCACTGTGTTGAATTTTCTTACGGATCTCCTACCAAGAAATCCTGTTTGAAGGGAGTCTTCTCCCACAAACATCTTAACATACTTGTGTAGTCTCTTATTTGTCTTGAAATTTATATCTCCAATTACCGTATACTCTTTTGTTAATAAATAAATAATGTTATTAATCAGAATATCATCATCACTAGCAGGAGTTAGATAAACAAAAGCTAGTTTGGATCTTTTATCAAATATGCAGTTTTTCGACGTGATAAATTCATTAAATATATTTACTTTTACAAATAACATACTTCTTCCATCATAATATTTTCTATATCCATTAATCAATAGCATATTCTTATCGTCATTAACATCAATAAGGAAAATAAAATCAAATTTATTTTCATTGAGGACACCTCTCAAAAATTCTAACTTATTCTGTCTCTTTGCATAAATTTTATTCAAAGATTGCATATTCCATGCTGCAATAGATACCGAAATATTTCCTACATGTTTCTTTTCAATCCTTTTCCTCATTTCCAAATTATTATTAACAAAGTCATCAATTTTATTACCAATATATATTTCATCTGTATGACATATATAGTTACAATTTTTTTCAGGAAGCAGATCATTTAAATTGTCGTTCTCCTTTCTGTGGTATTTAATTAAACTATTATCAGTATCTAATAAATTCTCCAAATCGTTAATTCCTGCAATACCTTTATTATTATTGAGAACAGTATTAAGGACATTTTTGGTATCTTTATCAGTTTTTCTATTTTTAACTTCTTTATCACTGTTGATGCCTTCCTTTTTAATTATATCTAAATTATTATTTATCTCAACTAGATTTAAATCCTCTTTAATATCATTATTAATAATGTTTATCGATTCACTATCTTCTTTATTATTATTACTACTTTCCAAATTTGAATCATTTTTAATATCATTATTAAATTCATTATCATCTTTATTATTATTACTACTTTCATTATTGTTATCCTTATTTTCTTTATGATTATCCTTATTTTCAATATCTATATTATTATTTTCAAATAAATCAGCAAGAGTTAAATAAGTCTCATTATCAGGGTTGTTAATTAATTCTATATCTGTTCTACTTAATTCTTTCTCTTCAATTATCATATTATCATTATCTTTATCTAACTTATTATATTTAGACTCAGATACATATTTAAAATCT
>CACXHH010000292.1 GCA_902767455.1 uncultured Eubacteriales bacterium | reverse complement strand
TTGGCAAGCGTATCAAAGAACTCCGTGAGGCCAAAAAGATGGAAGCACGTGATCTGGCTCTCCTCACCGGCATTGATGCGGCCAACCTCTCCCGCATCGAGCAGGGTAAGTACTCAACCGGCGTGGACATCCTCTCCCGCATCTGCGTCATCCTGGATGCGCATCTGGACCTGATCCCCAACGAGCAGAAGGAGAAGTAGTATGGAAAACCAGAATCTACTTGAGGTATTCGACTGCGAGATGCAGTGCGAATACAAGGACCGTCAGTATCTGGTCCGTGACAATGGCTCCATTCTTCGTCTTCCCAAGCCTGGTTCTCGTCTCAGCAAGTGGGATAAGGTCTGGACTTTCGGAACCAAGGATGAACGAACAGGCTATATGATTTTCACGGGAAATGTCCGTGTCCATCAGGTCGTGGCAACAGCCTTTCACGGAGCACCAGAAGATCCCAATATGGTCATTGACCACATCGACACCAATCGTTGCAACAATCGCCCGGAAAATCTTCGATGGGTAACGCGCCTGGAGAACGTCCTAAACAACCCCATAACGCGCCGCAGAATTGAAATGCTTTGTGGCAGCATAGAAAACTTCCTTAAAGATCCTTCAAAGCTTAGAGAATCCTCCTCTGAGCCCAATACAAAGTGGATGAGGACGGTCTCAAAAGAAGAGGCGGCAAAGTGCCTAAAAAACCTTTCCCGATGGGCAGAAGAAGATAAGTTGCAAGTGCAGCAGAGGTCCAAAGGCAATGGAGAAGGACTTGGAAAATGGATATTCGATGGCCCCGAAGATGCATTAGACGATAGCTTCGAGGAACCCTGGGATAAAGGCTGGCATACACGCGAGTACAAGTCTGTTTACCAGATGCAAAAGGATGAAATTGAGGAAATAGAACGTCATATCTATGAAGATCAATATGGCCTCAAAGAATCCCTGACGCCTGGCGCACTCCAACTCAATTGGAAGGTGCCGTCTGAGTTCCCTCTTTGTCCGATTCAACACACACCTACTCCCCTACTGGACTATCTGGCTAACCTCAAGGCTGGAGAGGTATTCTGCCGCAACGATGTCTATGAATCGATAGTGTTCAAGGCCGACATCTCAGACGACGGCTATACGCTCGCCGTAATCACAACAAGCGAACACGTCAAAGGAAGTAGCGGCTATGTTCTATGTACGATCACATATCAAGACGGCTACTACATCCACGAGAATCAGCACTCCTATTTTGAAAAGATCGGTGCCGAAAAATACTTCACCTTAGCCCTCGGCCGCGAATGGACAGGTGGTGATGTGTTCGATGACTTCTGTTGAAATAACCAAGTTCACTTGTGGTCCAACTCTAGCCCATGGTTAGCTAAGCGACCGGTCCTTCATGTCGGGCTAGTCCCTTGTCTCAAACCAGATGTTATGCATTTTTTGACACGAGAGTCCATAGTTACAGCTTGCGACTCTCGTATTAATAAAGATATCCAAATTACAACAAGGCAGCAAGGTGGTAGACTATTGCTACGTCGAGTTTCATTGGAAATGA
The DNA here is from genome assembly GCA_902767455.1 of uncultured Eubacteriales bacterium. Lineage (GTDB taxonomy): Bacteria > Bacillota > Clostridia > Christensenellales > Borkfalkiaceae > UBA4636. Next base: position 4,410 of record CACXHH010000292.1, on the reverse strand, counting down.
GGTTGTGTCAACACATTACGTAAAATATCCTATTCCGTAGAACGGTGCTGACCGAATCTACGGTCAACTTATTCCATAAAACCATACGCTGATACACATATTTGTTTAAATTTGCATTTGGCATTACCACCAAGCTAGAATTAATCAAGCATTATCTCAAGAAGGCAATATGGTTTTACCTTCACAAGGAATAGTAGATGCGGGACGTTTGTCGAGAATCTTCGACAAGACTACCGCAACTTACAAGTTTTATTGGTTCGTATCAATAATTGATATGATATGTGCCAATCCCAGCCGTCGCGTCTTTACTTTTGACGAAATTATTGCTGGGATGATTGCTGAAGCTTGGTATCCAATCCATTATTTTAAACTGTCCTTTGGCAAGCTCGATTCTCTGGAATCCAATATCCTGGAAATCCAGCGAGTACTTAATATTCCCATTGATGCAAGCAAAGAATCCGTTAAAGAACAGATTATTAGGAATATAGACAATCCCGTTATCCGGCGTTTGCTCTATGTGTTTACGCTTAACGTTCCATATCGTTTCTTGTCACCATGGATTCCCAAAGCAACCGACGCGCAAGTCGTAATCGAGTCTCAAGTCTTTTTGAATGACTGTCCCTACGCCATTTTCGATAAAACCATCCTGATCAGTAATTCGTGGGTTGAGTACTTGATTTCATACGCTGCCATCCTTAAAGACTTTGCTTTTTGGAATCTATCTATCTTTCTTCAGAAGCGAAATCCGAACGTTCCGGACATTCCGTCTAAGCTAGTAAAACCTCTCCAGCGTGCTCCTTTGACACGTCAACACCGATTCTGGGACCGCTATATTCAGGCTGTCGGGCAAATCCACTGCATATATACTGGTGCAACACTGACCGCCGGCAATTACGACCTAGATCACTTTATCCCATGGAGTTTTGTTGTTCATGATCTGCTGTGGAATCTAATTCCGTCAGACTCATCTGTTAACTCCTCAAAGAGTAATTGTATTCCATCTCTCGACCGTTATCTGGCGCCAATGGCAAAGCTTCATCATGATGCATTACGGGAGAATTACTCTTCCAATCCTTCTGACAAACTCCTCGAGGACTATCTCGTTTTCAGATGTTCAATCCCTGAGTTGATTAATTCCTCTTACGAACAGTTCCTCATCTTATTCAAAAATGAATTTACGCCTATGGCGCAAACTGCAACAAATATGGGATTTGCGCCTTGGTATAATACTGTAGCGCATGGACAATAACTGCCCTTTTTGTAAAGTGGAGGCAGAACGAGAGATTATTGCTTCCACATCTCTTTCAATAGCATTTTTTGATAGTTTCCCGGTTTCCCCAGGACATGCACTCATTGTTCCCAGAAGGCATGTGGCATCATTCTTTGACCTCACGGATGACGAGAAGCAAGATATTCTTAAACTTGCCGGGCAGGTCAAAACAATTATTGACAATGAGTATCATCCAGATGGATACAATATTGGTATTAATGTAGGAGAAGCTGCTGGACAAAGTATTTTTCATGTCCACATGCATATAATACCTCGATACAAGGGAGATGTTCCCAATCCACGCGGCGGTGTAAGAGGTGTCATCCCCTCCAAACAGAATTATTGAATAACTAAACACTGCGAACCTCGTGAAATCTCGTTTTCTGACTAATTATACAGAGACCTCTTTCCTGGCCACCATTCAAGCCAACCTGAGGACATGTGTTGCTTTTTATTTCACGGTCAGCTTTATTAAAAAAGCGGGCTTGGTATTACTAGCAAGTGATATTAAGGCGGCCCTTGAGCGTGGCGCCAAGGGTAAGCTTGTCACATCCACATACCAGAATTTCACTGATATAGAATCCCTTCAGTCATTCTTATCATGGGCGAACGCTTTTGAAAACTTCGAGTGCCATCTTGATGACGAGTGTTTTTTCAACGAGAAGGATTATTCAACCAATGGATTCCACACAAAGGGGTATTTGTTTGAGTTTGAAAACCGGTGCGAGCTTATCGTTGGATCGTCCAATATTACTCGATATGCGCTTCTAAAGAACATAGAGTGGGATCTAGTTATAGATTGCCAGCCGTATGACATTGCATATCAAGACGCACTCGCTGACTTTTACGAAATCTGGGATAAAACCCTGGAGCTCTCTCAAGACCGAATTAATCTGTACAAGCAAAAGCTCAATTTTGCCATCGAGCGCTGGGATATGGATTATGATATGGAGGAGCAGAAGGTTAAGCCCAACTACATGCAAAGGCAAGCATTGAAAGAGCTAAATCGTAATCGTGCAATTGGCATCTCCCGGTCACTCGTTATTTCTGCGACCGGGTCTGGTAAAACATATTTAGCCGCCTTTGACGCTCTGAACTTCAATCCTAACCGTTTACTCTACATCGTTCACGAAGGCTCCATTCTCCGCAAATCCCTCAGCACCTTCCAAGAAGTCTTCGGCGGTCTTAAGACATGTGGATTATACTCAAGCGAGGCAAAGGAAATTGAAGCAGACTTTATCTTTTCTACCAACGCTACCATGTGCAAGTCACTGGAACTGTTTGATAAAAAAGAGTTTGACTATATCATAATTGATGAGTGCCACCATGCAGTCGCAGACACTTATCGTAAGATCATCGATTACTTCGAGCCGGAATTCCTCCTGGGCCTAACCGCCACCGAGAATCGAATGGACAACCAGGATGTCGTCGATCTATTTGGAAACAATATCCCGTTCGAGTTACGCCTGCGTGATGCAATTGTTAACGATTTAATTGTTCCATTCCATTACTATGGCATTCGAGATAGCTTAGTTGACTATGGCCTCTCGGACTCGTCAGAAAGACGATTAATCGCCCAAATGTCAGATGTGGGCAATTGTGAGTTTATCCATGAGCAAATCGAAAGCCATCGTATTCCCGGGCAGAAACTAAAAGCACTGGCCTTTTGTCGCAATAGACAACATGCAAGAATGATGGCGGACAATCTGGGCGCGTACTATAAAACAGCCTTCCTAAGTGGAAATAATAACACAGGAGAACGCATTCGAGCCTATAATGATTTACAGAACGACAACAAGGAACTTGAGATCCTCTTCGCTGTCGATATTTTAAACGAAGGCGTGGACATTCCTGGCGTTAACATGGTACTATTCCTCCGCCCTACGGAGTCAAGTACCATTTTCCTGCAGCAACTTGGTCGTGGCCTCCGTAAATATGAGAATAAGGACTACGTAACGATCCTGGACTTCATCGGGAATAGCTACAAACAAAGTGTCCATATCGCTTTAGCACTTGGAGGTTTATCTAATCGATTCTCTCCGGAGAAAAAAGGGCTTAAGCGGATGGTTCGGACAAACTTTACCGACCTTGGATTGGAGCCTTATGGCGTTCAAATTAATATTGATGACCTATCCAAAGAAGAGATCCTTCATCATATTGATAATGAAAACTTTAACCAGCTTCGCTATATAAAGAAGGATTATGAGAACTTTAAGGATTACCTTAAGGTTCAATACTATCCGAAGCATGTAGATTATATCAATAGTGACTACGCTCCAGACCTCCTCAAATTCATGAAAATTAAGATTGGAGGGAGAAAGACCAACTCATATTATGGGTTCCTGAAGGGAATTGATGAGGAAGGACTCCCCCACTTCACCGACGAGCAAGTCACTGTGATCAATTATTTATCTTCCCTACTGCCCCTTGTACGTCGTCATGAATTTCTCATTGTAAAGTATCTTATGGCGGGTGTTTGTAGTGAGAATCAGATACGGGATCTGCTTAGCAAAGAAATCGCTGGTTTTACGGAAGAGCAGTACCAACATGCTCTTCGTTTCATGGTAGAGAATCATACGGTTCAGCAAACGAAGGGTGCTATTCAATTGTGCTGTGAGGACAATGAGCCCGAGTTTACCGAGTGGATTAATGACCTGCTGGACTACGGGTTATCCCTGTATGATGCAAAGAACAAAGAGGATGAAGATTTCCTACTTTACGAAGATTACCGGCAAGATTTAGCGCTGCTTAGAATTCTGGAGAACCCCAAACACAATCAGTTGGGCACCTACTATAAGAACGGGAATGTCTACATTTTTGCCGGGCTTAAGAAAGATGCCAATGTGCAGGAACATCTTAATTACAAGGACTTGTTCCTCGATAATCAGACGTTCCAATGGGAAAGCGTTGCTAATATTTCCTCCAAGGAGGAGCAGAAGCAAAAGGACAGCAGACAAGTTTTCGTATTTGTACGTAAAGTAGAATCAGAGAACGGCCTCACGCTGCCTTATACATTTATCGGGACAGGGCAACTACAAAATCCGAGGAAGGACGCCACAGCAAACGGCTCTATCTTGTACGATATCAACCTAGATACCCCTCTGCCTGATGATTTGATGGAGGACTTTAAGTGGACGGCA
>CACXHH010000291.1 GCA_902767455.1 uncultured Eubacteriales bacterium | reverse complement strand
CAAGTACTGCATTGTGGTTCATGTGTACGGTGCTTTGGAGGCAGGCGCGACCCGGGAGGAGATCATCGAGGCAGCCAAGGTTGCCATTGCCGGTTTTGGCAGCGGCCCCAGCATGGCCTATTCCACCACCTACCTCTTTGATGCCCTGAACGAGTTTGAGAAGGATTTCAAGAAATAGGGCATTTTGCTCAAGGAAGTTATGCGTTGCGAGTTGAGAGTGAGGAACTTTCAACTCGCAACTCTTTTCTCTGCTTCGCTGGAAAGCGCGAAGCGCGGGGCAAAACCGTGTCATGCTGAAGCGCGAAGCGCTGAAGCATCGCCTGCCGAATACCGGAATGCTGGCAGGAGAGGCTTTTGCCGATATTCTGGAAACCGTCAGGAGATGCTTCACTTCGCTTCGCTTCGTTCAGCATGACAAGTGTTTTGCCACGCTGCACTGGAAAGCCCACTGCATTTCCCGCTTCGCTGGAAAGTCATGCTGAACAAAGCGAAACAAAGTGAAGGCTTTTCAGCGTAACGGGAAATGCAGACAGCTTCCAGAATATCGCCAAGAACAACTCTTGCAAGCATTGCGGTATTCGGCAGGAGATGCTTCAGCGCTTCGCGCTTCAGCATGACAACAGTCTTGCCGCGCTTCGTGCATCAGGCTTTCCAGAGAAGCGGGAAGGTCATAAAAAACAAAACGAAAATCTCTAATCAGGACAAATCTTGCCTGCAACCCCTACCTGCCCACCTTGCAGCGCCTGTGCCGACTCCTCGTCAAGCGGGGCAAAACAGGCTTCCCGCTCAAGGTCCTTGCCGCTTATCCGCACCAGACCCGGCGCTGCCCTGCCGTTCACCTTTTTGGCATAGCACAAAACCAGACCCGCTGCCGTAGTCAGGGCCGCATCCGTGCGCACACCACCCAGAGAGCGCAAAAGCCCCAAAGGTCCGGGGCGCTCGACCGTGGTCAAAAGCCAGTCCTCTGGTTCGCGCAGGGACTCCAGTTGGGCGTTTTCCCGCTGGTCGCGTCCCAGGACCAGCCACAGACCCGGCGCTGGCGCAAAGTGACGCCCAAAGAGCAGCAAACGGAAACTCCCCACCTGCGCATCCACGCTGGACAGGCTGAAAATGCCGGGCGCAAAGAGCCGGAAACGGGTGCAGAGATTCACGTCGGTCAGGAGACAGCCACCTGCAGGCGTGGGATATTCGGTGATGCCCAGAGAGGCGGCCAGCCGCTGCTGCTCTGTGCGGCCCCGGCCAGACCGACGCCCCAGACGCTCGCGATCCACCAGTCCGTTCTGCTCCGCTGCTGTAGGCTGCATCAACTGGGCGCAAAGCGGGCGCAACAGAATGCCCTCGCAGCCAGACTCGCGCTCAATACTCCGCATGGCGTCCCGGCGCTGGGACATGGGCCTCTGCCCCAGAACCTCGCCTGTGGCCAGAAAGTCTGCGTCCAGTTCAGCCAAGAGTTCACGGGCCTTGCGGAGCATCAGGATCTTGCAGTCAATGCAGGGGTTGAAGTTGCGACCAAAGCCGTGGACCGGAGCGCGTAAAATGCCCATAAAGTCGCGGCTCAAGTCGCGCACCAGAACCTGAATCCCGTACTTTTTCCGCATGGCCGCAACGTAGCGTTCCGGGTCAGCCACGTCAGCGGCAAAAAAGGGCGTGACAAAACGCAGGGCCAGCACATCCACACCCTGCGCCATCAAAAGCCGCGCTGCCAGAATGGAGTCCAGCCCGCCGGAAAACAGAACCAGTGCCCGGCTCATGGCTTGCTGCTCCTGCCCGCCTTGCGGGCCAAGAGTTCGCGGACATAGGCATGGGTTTCTGCGCTGGCCTGCTCGCCGTCCAACATCCGGGCCAGTTCGTCCTGCCGCGCTCCCTCGTCCAGTTGGGTGATGCCGGTTGTGGTGCGACCGCCTGCCACTGCCTTTTCCACCCGGAAATGCAGGTCTGCCCGGGCCGCAATCTGGGGCAAATGCGTAATGCACAAAACTTGATGGTGTCCGGCCAGTTCACCGATCTTTTCCGCCACTGCTTCAGCAGTCTGACCGCCAATGCCAGTATCGATTTCGTCAAAGATCACGGTTTCCACTGCGTCGCGCCGGGCAAGCAGGCACTTCATGGCCAGAAGCATCCGCGACAGTTCGCCGCCCGAGACAATCCGCGCCAAGGGTTTGACCGGTTCGCCGGGGTTGGCGGAAAAGAGAAACTCCACCTCATCCTGACCAGTGGGGCCAAGTTGGGCAGCCCTGCGCTGCGCCACCTGAAAGACCGCCTGCACAAAGTTCAGAGAGTCCAGTTCAGCTTCCATGCGTTCAGAGAGCCGGAGAGCTGCCTCCTGCCGGGCCTGGCTCAAGGCGCTGGCATCTGCCTCGGCCTGGGCCTGCAAGCGCGTGACTGCCTTGTCTGCCCGACGAATCTCCTCGTCCATGTTGTCCAGAATGTCCAGTTCCAGGCTTGCCTTCTCGGCAAAGGCCAGAACCTCGTCCAGCGTAGGCCCGAACTTGCGCTGCAGCTGCTTCAGATCACCCAGTCGGGCGGCGATGCTCTCCAGACGGCTGGTGTCTGTGGGCAACTGGTT
>CACXHH010000290.1 GCA_902767455.1 uncultured Eubacteriales bacterium | reverse complement strand
GAACAGGAAAAGATCGCTGCAGAAGTGATGCCTGCCAGTAACTTCACTGTAGATACTCTGATGAAGTCTGCTATTCCTACAGGTGCGCTACTTCTGGCTGGTGCAATGGCCTATCATGGAGTTGATGAGGCTATGGATGCCAGACGTAACAAACAGCTTGATAAAGCCATTGCTGCAAAGGAAGAGGCTATCAAGACGCTGATTGCTACAAGAGCACGTGCTGCTAAGGGGCTGGCTACAGATGACGATATCAAGTCCGCAGTCAGACCACTTACAGGCGACAACATCTATGTAAAAGAGGCATCTACTGAAATAGTTAACCGAGGTGTACAAACTGCGGGTGTCCTGGCATCTGCTATTGTTCTTGCATCTGCTATTGGCGCGTATGCATATACTAGTGCAGGTGATGAGAATAATCTGAAATATAAGGCTTATAAAAAGGCACTTAAAGAGTATGCCAAAAACAAGAGCGGCATGACACCGATTACTATGATCCCGACGGATGCCAATCAGTATTTTGCCGGTATTGATGAGGGGGAGCAAAAGAAGCAGACTCCAAGACAGCTTCCGCAAGTTGATACTGATTCGCTGAATCAACCAATCTCTATAAGCTTCTGAGGTGCTATGATGGATAAACAAGAAATGCTTTTGAAAGTTGCTTCCAGTGATCCATCTGTCAACGTGCTTCGTGCAATGTATAAATCTGCTGCCTTTGAAAGGGGGCTGGCGGGCTTTCTGAAAGCACTGAAGGTTCATGCGAATCCACGACCATTTATACAAGCGCTAGCAGAAAAACGATTTGATCAATGGGATCTGATTGAGCAGCTGTTGAAACGCACACAGAGAGATCTCAAGAAAGCAGGCCCGATGAGCGTAGATGCTGCTACTGGTTTGTTTAGAATGGAACAGGATGCGGCAAATGCCGGTGCTAAATGGAACCGACTGGTGCGTAATACATATCCTGTAGGCACGCCCTTGCTGGATGACGCTCGTGCCAGAGCAGCCAGACTTTACAAACATATGGCTGATAAGGCGCTGAAGCGTGATGCAATCACAGCAGGTGTCGGCCTTGGTGCAACAGCTGGTGGACTATACGGTGCGAACAAGCTCCTGGAATCTCAGAAGACAGCTTCTCTTAGCAAGGAAGCTCTGCAGACTGTAGATCAGCAGAAGGCGCAGCAGATGCGCGACAACCACGTTGACAGTCGTTCTATTGATAACTATCAAGTGCAGCGTAATGCGAACGGTCCAGAATGGTATAATCCACTGGACTGGATTATGAATGGCTGGCGCTATCTTAGAAATGACAATCAGTTTGAGCAAAACCGTGCGCTCCTTAACGAGATGTCAATGGAACGCTATAACAAGCGGCTGCATGATCTGAATCAGCGTCAGGCTATGGCGTACTACAATAAACAACAAGCCAAGAAACAAGTACAACCAGCAATCATCAACAATGCCAGATAACAACCCAACAATCAACAATCTGATGAGGGCACAGCAGAAGTTTATCTCCAATGTGCTCGCTAAAGATAAGAAAGATATCCAGGTTTTCCGGATGGATGACTATCCAACCATCCGGAAGATCCTTTTTAACAACGTCAAGAACGCTATCTCTCAGCGCTTCCCTCTCTATAATGACAGATATACGCTCACTATAGAGGATGTCGACTACGATGATCCGGAAGACATTGATATTGCCAAGCAGAAACAGGCTATTATGGATGGTGCTTCTGTTACACGTCGTCTCAGAGGTACTTGGGTCCTTAGAGATGCCAAGACTGATAAAGAAGTTAGCCGCACTAAACGTATGACCCTTATGAGTGTTCCTTATATCACGGACAGAGGGACATTCATACGTAACGGGCATGAATATGCTTTCTCCAATATCATGCGTATGGAGCCTGGAGTATATACCAAGCAGCGTGATGACGAAGTATCTGCACAGTTCAACATTCAGCAAGGTACAGGCTCAGGTTTCAACATGATGCTGATGCCGAATACCGGTGTCTTTAAGATCAAAAGAGGCACAGCTACCGCTCCTGCTTATACAGTGTTCCATGATCTTGGTGTTTCTGATGATCAGATGAAGGAAGCCTGGGGTCAGGAATTGTTTGACAAGAACAAAGCAGCCGGTACGGATGAGAAAGCTATACAGGCAGCAAATAAGATTTATAATATGTGAGGAATGACAATGGCATTTGATGTTATACATAAAGCTGCCATGATCAAGCTGGCCGAGCTGGGCACAGAAGGTATGTATCAATATGGTGGTACGTATCTCCCAACAGCAGCTAAAGGCACGTCCTATATACCGGAAGAGCAGCAGCGTATTTCCAATATGGGAAACTATCTGAAGACTAAGCTGAATGACACAGCTGGTAAGTACATGCGCGGTCTTGCTAAGACGGTATTGCCTGGTAGCGCATATGATGTTGCTCGCGATACATGGCACGAATTTATGGGCAAGGAATCTCCTGTTGACAAAGCTATGGGCTATGTTGATAAAGGTCTTCGTAGCGAGCCGGTTAAAGGTACGCTTAAATCATTGCTACCGGAAAGAGCATATAACTGGGTTCGTGAGATGGGCAAAGGTGGGCTTAAACCTGCCAGACGCGTCGAGCGATTCAAGGATGCGATCCATGCCGATAAATATGTGAATCCGGATACTGTGGAAGAGCTACCGTTTAAACCAGGTACGCTTGAGCACAAGATGTGGCTCGAGCAGAAGCGCAAGCAGGAAAATCCATATTATAGAGAACGGCCAACCAAAGGTCTGAAGAATATTTATCTTCCTGAGGGCGACCGTCTGACCAATATGGCCATGGCTGAAGCTAAGAGCAAGCGTTATGATCATCTGCGTTTCCAAGGCTACAATGACAAGGAAATCACACAGATGCTGCTTGAAGAATACTATAAGCCAGCACTTGTGCAGGCAACCGGTGACAACAATATAAACCAGTATACACAGGTCAACGATGATCAGTGGAACAAGTTTAAGGATGCACTGATTAATCGCGAGATGGCCTATCGTAACGCAGATCCTAATCTGGGTTATGGACACAGCGAGGCGCAGCAGGATGCAACACGCGCAGGCCTGAGATCAAACCTTGATGAGTTGTGGAACAACTCTAATGCGCCAACACAGAGCCCGTCTAATTATGTTGACTGGCTTGCCAATAGAACACGTCCAATCGGAACAAGATAACATATACAACATTATATAAGGACTATTATCATGAACGAAAACAAATATCAGGAACTTCTCGTTAAGACCGCTTCTTATGATCCTTCCACCATGCTGCTGTATAAGCTTGCAGGCGCGTCCCAGGCTATTACCGCAGCTGCCAAGAAAGGTATTATTCAGCGGATCATCGACGGCATCGTCAACCAGGGAACCAAGCTGAGTCAGAGTGTTACAGGTCTTCAGAATGCAATCAAGGGCCGTGCCAGTGTGAAGTCCATTAGTGGTGCTGGTGAACTTGGCGAGGCAGCTCTTAAGAGCTATAATAAGGACATTCGTCGTGAACTCGCAAATATCCTGAAGAATAAACTGACTCTTGGGGCTGCTGGTGCGACGGCGCTTAATGCAGGTATTGCCGGTGGCGCTGGTTATATGGGTTACCAGAAGTACAAAGACAGCAAAGCACCTAAAGCAGAAGCTGCACCGTCTGAACCTACTGCACAGGCTTAATGATATATGAACTCCGGAAAAGCAACACAAAACGGGGTTCAACTTTTGGCTGAAGATTTAAAGCAGGATGTAAATAACATCACTATGGGTATTCAAGGATTCAAGCGAATTCCTCAGGCATATGAACAAGCCCCTATGTATGGTCGCATGCAAGGGGCCTTGTATGGTATACCTGCAGGGCTTGCTGCTGGTGGTCTTACGTATGGCGCCCTTAGTCTTATTCCGTGGATCAGACGCAAGAAAAAGACCAAAGCAGCCATCAGTCTGCTTGCAGCTATTGGCGGCGGCTGGCACATTGGTAAGCCTGTATTCGAGAAGGCACGTGATCTTTACTTCGAGAATGCTACTGGTGTCTCTTCTCCGTGGAAGGAGCACAGACTCACTCAAAATGCTGACTGGACGCCTAGTGATGTAATTGATTCTTATGCCAAGGCCTTTGCTGAGGCGAAGCAGGACCCAATCGGCTATTTTAATAAACAGTGGGCTAAGCATACTTACGATAAGCAGCCAAAGCATCGTACCCCGATACAGAGTGAAGTCCTGGACTCCTATCTGGATGCATTCGATCAAGCCAAAGGTAACGTAGGAGGCTATCTGAAGGATACCTTCGATAAGAACATCCAGCAGCAAGTCAAACCTTTGTTCAGCAATCTGGAGAAATAAGCTATGGCTCCGCAGACAGAGCAGGCCTTGACGGAAGCATCGCAGTCTCTTGGCAGACAGTGGATGTCTGACTTTGCTACCGATATGGCAACCGGTACTGGTTTCCGTCTTGGCGGCAAGGCGCTTTCCTATATCCCAGGTGTAAAGGGTTTTGGCAAGTTCGTAGAAGGACTCGGAAAAACCACGCAATTGTATGCTGCCCCTGGTGCTACGGCTAATAGCATTTATCGTGCGAAAGGCTGGGATAAGGAGACACCACAGACTGCAGGTGAGCATACCAAGAAGTGGCTTCGATCTGCAGGTACAGAGGCTGCTATCGGTGGCGGCCTTATGGCCGCTGGCATGCTGCTTAGTGCTATCCCTCATCCGGCTACTATGACAGGTGGTCGTTTGCTTGCTCTGCTTGGTAAAGCCGGACCTGCTCTGACAGCTGTAGGTAAAGGAACACTTACTTATGCTCCTTTCAGCGCTTCTTTCGGCACAGCTGCCGATATTCTAGGCAATAGTCTGCAGAAACAGAAGGAGCAACGGCTAGCACAGCAGCAGCGCATTGAAGAGATGCAGCAGAGGTATAACCGCGATGCTCGTAATGCAAATTACATGGGTGCCGGTATAGCTGCTCTTGCTGGGCTTGGCGGTGCTCATATGCTGGTAAGCGCGATTCCAGCGCTTAAACGCAGAAAGTATCTTAAGTATCTGGCATATCTTGCAGCTGCAGGAGGAGCAGGCTACGCAGGATGGAAATACACACAGAACCAGAACAATAAATATCAAATGGTGTAATATGAACTATATCGAAGTACAACAGATGCGTAAGCAGGCAGCTGATCCTATCTATGAGAGATACCTGAATCCATCTGGTACCGGGCTGACTGGCCCGTCTTTTGGCGATCAGCTGGTTGCTGCGGGGAATGCGCTACCGGATAGCTATAATTTCAAGATGCGTGTTCCTCCATTCGGCACAAAAGCAACAGTTCCCATGGACTTTCTTGGGCGCCTGTTTGATTACCGTGATAAACCATCGCCGAGATGGTATAACACACCTGTGACAAAAACTAAGCGTACTATAGGACAGTTCCAGCGGGGTCTTGATCGCTTCATAAATAACATCTATGACAGAAACACGCCGTCTGGTGGTTTGCCCAGACCCCCGGAATACGATAAGTTCCGTCAGACCATGGAAGCAAAGAAGCTCCAGAATTCTATGCCAAAGAGTCATTACGGTAACAGGATGACCGAAGAGGATCGTGAGATCAATTCTCTTCGGATGCCCAATAATGCTTATTAAGTGAGGTAAACATGGATTATAATACTATCGCAAAGGCAATACTCACAAAGTCCGCCAGTATGAATAGACCTGTCTCCTATTTGGAATTCAAACAGATGACGAAGCAGGCCGGTTTCTCTGATTGGATGTCTCGTGCGGGTAATGCTATCTGCAGCGCATATGGCAAGGCTGTTAATGGTCTTGGCAATGCTATGTATAATGGATACCAAGCCGGACAGAAGGCAGTCAATGCTGTTGGTAATGCAGCTAATAAAGTAACAAACGCTTATAATAAGTTCCAGGCTAATCCAGAAGAGGCACTTGCTCGTGCAGGGGCAGCAGCTGGACGTGCTTATGGTGGGGCTGTTAACGGTTTAGCAAACGGTATGTATAACGCATACGAAGGCGCAAAGGCTGGTGTGAACGCTGTAAAGAATACATATAATAAGGCTACCGAATCTTTGGGTAATGCGATGTATAATGGCTATCAGGCTGGTGCTAATGCAGCGAATGCTGCGGGCAACGCAGTCAGAGATGCTTATAATAATACGACTGAACAGCTTGGAAACGGTATGTATAATGCGTACGCGGCTGGCAGAAATGCTGCAAATGCAGTTGGTAACGCGGCCTCCAACGCATATAATGGTGCAGTGAATGGACTAGCTGAAGGTATGTATCAAGGTTATCGTGGTGCACAGGCTGCTGGCAATGCAGCACGTACCGGCTATAATAACGCAGTAGATTCACTTGCTAATGGTATGTATGGAGCCTATCGAGGTGGTCAGGCCTTTGCAGGCGGACTGCGCCAGGGGTACAATGCGGCGCTGAAGTGAGGGGGCAATGATGAACACTGAAACCATCTATACATCTATGACAAAGCAGGCCAACATTCTCAGCTCTCTGTGGAATGTTGGCACAGAGCCTTACAGATTTCTTAGAAGTGCTCTAGTATCGGCGATCCAGTCACCGATTTATACAGCCAGAAACCTTTGGTACGCACCTGAGATTCTAAAAGGTGAAAAGACTCCCTGGTGGCGTGTCTCTCT
>CACXHH010000289.1 GCA_902767455.1 uncultured Eubacteriales bacterium | reverse complement strand
AATATTGTATTTATCTCCATTTTTAACAACTCGAGTACCTTTTCAGTTATTATATGTAAATGCCATATTGTTGTTAATTCCTTGAATCATAGAATTTAATACTTGATCCATATTTTCCCTAGCTTTTACTCTTTCTAAAGCGTTTGCTAGTTTCCTATCCCATGCTTCTTTATATTCTTTAGGAAGAATCTTTTTAATTTTCTCAAATTCTTCCATGAACATAGGAGTTTTTGTGTCTGGTTCCGGTCCTTGTACAGGATTTATAAGAGGTTTTATTGCAGATTCGTCAATTTCTCAAACACTTCCTCAAACATCGCCTTTAATATAATATCCTTCCTTATTTCCTGTAAATTTACGGAAAGCACTATCTGGATAAAGAAATTCGCCAGCAGAATCATTTACATAAATACCGTTGATAAATTCATTATTTAACATCTTTTGAGATAATTGATCTCAATTATATGCTTGTGTTCCAAATAACATAAAAATATTATCATTTGGAGATAAATTTTGTAATGAATAATCATCTGATCCTACAAAATTAACTAACCTTACAAATTCCATGCCTACAACAGATTTTCCAAATAATTGTTGTGATATCTTTCTAAATGGGAATTTAGTTTCATATTGGAAGAATGGATCATCCTTACTTTCAGTATAAGTGCCATTTACATAAGGAGTTGCGTTATATCCAATAATATGTCCTTCATTATTCATTTTAGGTTTTATAATATAACTAATTGGAAAACCGTTTGCATCATTACTAGTTAAAATCATAGCATGCTTTTCATCATTTACTCTCTGATTAGGTTTAAATAAGAAATGCATAAAAGCAGTCATATTTAAAATCATATTATTAAAATCTGGAGTTTGATAAGCAGCTTCTGCACCAATTCTCATAAACATTTTTGCTCTATCCATTGGTAAAGCTTGTCATGAACGACTCTCTAATGTTTGATAATATTTAGAACCAGTTGGAAGATTAATCAAATCATTTCCAGTTAAATATCCAACAATTTGTTGTGGATTTTCTCATAAACCCCTTTCCATTAAAATATTTATAGTGTTTTGGTCTCCCTTCGTTTCTAAAGCATGATACTTTAGAGAGGTTATAAATTTTAATATTGTTTGTGGATTAACTGGTTTTTGTATACACATGTGGCATAAATCCTTATAATGACTTATTCACCAGTCTGCACTAATATCTGGTACATACCAATTATGTAAATAGTCTATATAAGCAGGTTCATCTGTCATAACAATAGAAACTTTACCGGGATTTATATCTTCACCAGCATCTGCAAATTTTGCATTAATTTCTTCTGCATTAACGCCCCATACTGGTGTTATTAATATATTTGGATGTTGTGCTTTGAAATCTTCTAAAGAACGTCATGTTTCATTACCTTTACGTTTTTCTATATTTTTAGTACGTTTAAATTTACCAACATATCTACCAGTTGCAGTAGTTTTTGTTAATCCAATTGGAAGTTGTAAAGCATCATTTGCAGTTCTATAAACAGCAGTAATTAATCTAAAATCTTTGTTAAATGGTAAAACGTATAATTCAGGATCTGTAGATAACACTTGTTTCAAATTAGAAATAAAACCAGAAACATCTATGTCCTTATTATGTTTAGAATCATTAATTTCCATTAGTAAACTGTCTAAATTTACTGGAAGTTCGGTTCTAATTCCAGAACTAACATATAACAATAACTTTTTATAAGTATTCTCAGGAATAGTAATCTTATCTCCGCCATTTCGATTCTTTCAATTAATTAAAGAGTCTGGAGAACTGTGTTCAAATCCTTTAAAGTCTTGTCCATAAACAAAAGAACTAAACTGAGAATTATATGTTCTAGTGCTTCCTTTTGCAGTGAAAGCTTGTGCAGATTGTGCATATGAAACAGGTTCTGAACTAGGTGCTGATGGAACTGGAGTTTCTGGAGGTACAACTGGTGTAGGAGGATTTCCAGTAGGATTTCCTGCTGGAGAATTACTTCCGTTTCCATTTCCAGGAGTTCCTTGCTGTCCTCCAGATGTTGGAGGTATAGTAGGGGGAACTTGTGGTGGAGTAGGGGGCGTTGGTGGAGGTGGAGTGATTGGCGGTACAGACGGAGGTGGTGTCGTAGGATTAGTTGGCACAACAGCCGGTGTACTTGGTGCTACAGTTTTAAATTCGTACACATAATCAAACAAGTCATCAGATTTATTTAAAGTAGCAAGAATTTCTCCACGTTTTTGTTTGAACACGTTAATATCTTGTTCACTCATTATAACCTTTTGAGCTACTTCAGGATTATTATCGTCTCAAACAACCATTGATAGTGTAGATTTTAATCCATCCTCTTTTATAATAGTTCCTATTCTTGAACGTTGTGTTATAGTATATAAATCTCTTAATGTAGAATATTTATTTACTGAACCTCCAATGTTATTATTTTTTGTAAAGTCAACATCAACTAATACAAAGTCTGTTTCCATACCTTGCATTTTATTATATGCTTTAACTTCAACACCTTCTGGTAAATCTTGATATTTATTTAAGTTATCGGTTATGATTGTAACTTTACCACGAGATATATATTTTGCTGCAAGTTGTTTTAAATCTACGTTATCTTCTACAGTTTTATCACCATAGAAAATATCGTCATTTTCGAAAGCTTTAATTTTTATAGTTTGCGGTAAGAAGGCATTTAATTCAGCTAAAGATAACCAAGGTTGTCTTTTTCATTCGTGCATTACATCATTTAAAGCTTTACTCAAAGAATTAAAGTTTTCAAATTTTGCTAAATTAGATGTACGTAAAGATGCGGTTAAATAAGAACTTCCAAAATAAATACAATCTTCTAAGCCACTAGAATGTCAAGTCTTTTCTGAGTCGTATTTTGTTTCTCCATTTTCAGTAAGAATTTCATCTGTATAAACTTTTGCAGAATTCTGTACAGGATCACCCAATCCAACAACAACAATCCCATTTCGAACAGCATAATTACTTATAAGCTTTAATTCAGATTCAGTAAATAAACTAACCTCATCAATAAATAAAATTTTTAATTTTTTGGATCTATCAAATACCCTATCATTTATTACTGGAACTTCCGTTAATTCAGAATGTCCGGTTTTATCATTGAATCTGTATTTTTGTAAATCTACATTAAAAGCTGTTTTAAAGAATGTTGCTTTATCAGTTTTTCTGGTTCCTTCTCCAATAGCCTTAGCAAGATTTTCTGCTTGTTCCTTTTCTGGAGCTAAACATATAAACTCGTGATCGTAATCTGCATACATCTTTGCGATGTTAGTTGCAATAGCCGTAGTTTTTCCACAACCGGCACCACCCGGAATGATTACAGTATTAGGTAATGTAGTTAGATTTGATATCCATTTAATACTTTCTTTATCTTTTGGATCGATCTTAGATAAATCAACACGATTTGCTAATTGTTCAAGAATAGCATTTGCTAATTCTGGATTGGCAATCATTGCTGATACATTACGTAATGCCATTTCTTGACCATAAATTGGCGCAAACTGAGAATCCTCTGCTTGTGTAACAGTTTCATACTTAGTATAGAATGATTCAGCAGGTAAGCTTAAAACCATTTGTAAATAAGACAGTAACGAATACGGTGTAATAGTTTCTGTATCAGTACCCATTACTGTGGTGTCAAGATTTCAAGCTTCTGGAAACATATCAACTAAAGCTTTACCAGCTTCTTGTGAATTCTTTCCAGTAATAGTGTTTGTAACGGTTTTATAAAGCTCTGTTTCAAAAGCAACTTCAAATCTTAGTAAGTCACCAGGATCAGCGGTTTCCGGTTTTGATAAATCGATTTTACCTTGAAGCAAATCATTTGCAATTTTTGCAATATCGATAGGAATTTGATTTCCAGCAGCATCTGCTGTATAAAACGTTTTTCCAAATTTCTCAACAAATGTAGGATTATTTATTAGTGCATGAATAAATTTTCCACGCATGTTTTTATCAATCTCTTCGTGAATCTTTAGTGCACGTTGACTATTTAATTTAGAAATACTAATTAATGTTAATATTTCATTTTCTAAATCATAAGATTGTCTCTGAAGAATTCTTGCTGCATTTTCATCAATTTCTGGAAGAGAAATATAATCTTCTCCATGTTTGGATGAATTAATAGATCCATTTGTTTTATCAACACTTCCTTGAACTACTCCACGTACAACTTTAATTAAATCAATAAGTTCTTCGAGTTCAGCAAGTACTTGCGGATTTCTAATAATATAATCTTCTAAGTTAGGAGAATTAGCGAGTTTACGTTTCTCATTTTCTATTAAATCTACTAGAGAATTACGTTCTCCTAAAAGATCAGTTGCAAAATATTGTAATAAATCACTGAAAGAAGAATATTTTATATTTTGACGTAATCCATCAATTTCCTTAATAAAATCGGTTACTAATTTAATTTGTCCTGCTTCTACATATTCTGGAACAATTTCAGATAATAGTAAATCAATATCAGCTTTAGAGAAACCCTTTTCCTTCATATTTAATTGAATTTGATTCAATGCTTGAAGGGCAACTTTATTATTTACTCCAAGATTCTGAATAAAGTTAAGTGCAGAAGATTTAGGATTACGCATAAATTCAGATTCATAATCTGTTATATCTTCTTCTTCGTTGTATAATACATCATAAAGTTCATTGTCCATTAATCAAGATGTCCACAGACCCATGTCTTGACCTTCATCACTTTCTCTATATTCAATTCCACTTAACCAACTATCAACCCTATCTTCCATAGAACCTACTTGTAAGAAATCTGCTACTGTGTTTCTCAACAAAGCTTCGTATTCGTAGTCATTATTTAACTGCGTATGATCTGCAGCATATTTTTGATACATTTCTTTAATTAAGGCATATGCTTGCCCAGATTGTTCTGAAGTAAGCAATCCTTTAGAGAGAAGATCAACGATTTGAATATTGTCTTGGGATGGATGGATTAACATTGTATATGGATTTTGTCCTTCTTGTGTGAAAGATAAATCCATTGCTTCCATTTGTTTCTTTAATTCAGAAATTTTAACAATATCTTCTTCAGTTTTTTCTTGCTTTGCTACTAAACGACCATACTCGTTAGATATTTTGTGATATTCGCCTAAACGTTTTCATAAATCTTCCTGGAATCTAGTTCCAACACGTCGAGTTTCATTTAAAGAGTGTACTTTTAAATCTTCGTTTTGTTGAAGTAGTGGCTCAGCAAACTTTCTAGATAAATCTAAATATAAATCAAATGCTCTAAGAAGTTTATTCTTACCAACATCTTTCATATATTCAGCATGTTTTTCCATTAAATTTGCTTTTTCTTCTTCAGTTAAAGAATTTAATTCTCTACCTAAAACTACTTGTGAATATTTTTCTGGACTTAAATCAATAAACTGTTTTGCTAATTCTGGTTTGGACGCGAATATTGCCTGACCTACATATTTCCAGTTATTTTCACCTTTGAGAATCATATCTCTACGGTCTCTAAGCGCTTGTAATTCAACCTCTAACTGTTTAAGTTTGTCACTGTTTTTAATATTTTCTTCAGTGTCTTTTTTCGCATCAGGAGAATCTGATTTAACAGTTAATTTACCAATTTCAGATTGTATTTCTGCATTTTTTTCTACAATCTTAGTAGCTACATCATAGATATCTTTTATTAGTAAGTCATGAACACCTAAATTAATAAGAGTGTCCCCACGTAATGATTTATCCGTTTCTTTATATCCGTTCAATGCGTTTCTCACTAAAGAACCGGTATCAACTAATAAACCTTCTTTAGAAATTGTACTTTCAATACTATCAATATATGACATCATAGTATTGAATACAACATCGTTTTGAGAAAGATTATTTCTAGCAGGTTCAGATACAACTTCGGATCCATTAACAGAAGTAATTGTAGTTAAATTAGTTCCAAGACTTGTAGAACCAAGTAGACCTTTTTTATGCCATTGTCTATAAAAATCACGAATTTCTTGTCCTCTTCCCTGTGCAATATAATAAGTGAGTTTTTGTAGTGTGTCTTCATCAGTATGTTGTACCATATCATTTGCAAGGAATTTATCTCATTTTCCTTGAAAATGGAAAATACCACCTCCAATGAAACCGCCTGCTGCAGCCATTCCGTATCTTTGAAGAATATCGTTTCAAGAAAGTCCAAAGTCAAGTTTTTGTTCTCCAACATTCACACCTATAGCTTCTGCAACACCAGTGATTGCTTTTTGAACATCAATGATACCTTCTTCCATTACTTCTTCTAAAGCTTCCGACATACCTCTGTTTACAAAAGTATCTGCTGCCATGGAAGAGAAATTCTTGGTATAAATATCTACAAGTTTCTGGATAAATTTGGCTCTTTGTTTTGGAGCGGCTGTTTCTATACCTTTAGTTAATTCAGCTCTTACTTCATTAGCGGCTTGTCTTGCAGGCTCTCTTAAAACGTTTTCATCTAGCCAAGAACCTTTGAATAATAAACCTTTACCATAATCAGTTGCCATTAAACGACCTAGTGCAACCGCATTTGCAACAAAAGCCCATCCTGCAACCATATCACTAGCCCCAGCTTCCTTAAATGTATTAAAAGAATCTTGTGCTGATGTAAGTGCCATGTATGTATAGGATAAGTTTCTACCTAGTTGTGATTGTTTT
>CACXHH010000288.1 GCA_902767455.1 uncultured Eubacteriales bacterium | reverse complement strand
TCCAAACACTTCTTCGAGCATGCGTGTACCAAACGCGTCGTACTTCACGTATGGGTTGCGATATGATCGAACAATATAACCGGCAAAGTTCCACGCTTCGCGGATCCCTTCTTCGCGATCTTCGTTCACATGGCCGAGATCCAGATTTCCGAGCTGCTCGAGTCGTGCTTCCCAATCTTCCTTTGACCGTTTGAGCATTACGTTTCCTCCCCGATTTTATCGATTATAGCTGTTTTGGTCGTCTTGCTCCGAATCAACCGAGTCGCTATCTCCTTCGCTGATTCCTGGATAATATAATCCTTGTGATCCTCGAGGAACCTATAAATCTCTTCCAGTCCCTGCTTGGACATACCATCTCCCCAATAGCTGCCATCTCCAACGGTCTTCTTGACGACCTTTATAACCTCGTCTGACAAGACTTTCGCCGCTTCCTTTTCAACGAGATTGGCAATATGAGTGTCATCTATGCTTATCGTGAATTGTACTAAATGATCCATTACTCGTCCTCCTTTCTAATCTTCCACTTCCCGTGATTATGCGTATCAATCCATTCCATGAACTCTTCTGCGCTTACAACAAGTGCGTAGTCCGGGTCGATAAGTGTTGACAGCACAAACATCTCGTCTGGCAGCATTCGATCTTTTGACTGCTCCGCCAGGTGCTTCTTCACGTCAGGATGGCACACGATAAGTGCTTTCTCGTTTTTATAATCTTTAGTCCTGTTCATACATCTACCTCCCGTATCCGAAAACGATATTCTTGTCGAAGAGAAAGGATATCACAGTCTTTTCCTTCGTTACGGGTAAGCAGCAAATAGTCGCCTTCTCTGCGGACGTCATCACAAGAGATAGTACCTTTTAGGCGCCCGTCAAAATATATGATCTCAATTCGGTATTTGTTCATTCTGCCTCCTCTCTATATGTGCACGTCACATCCCATCGCCTTCATACCAGGCAAGCCCCCAGCATTACTAAAAATAAAAGGCCTATCGCCAAGGGATAGATCCATGTGAATATGGCGCCTGTAACCACGCATGCTAGCCAGTATAGGAACGCAATCGCCAATATTGGGGCTAGCACAACCAGTCCTGCGAAAATACCGATGGCGGCAAGCCATAAGAACTGTATGAACGCAGTCACAATTTTTTCTTTCAACTCGCGCATCACTTACCGCCTTTCTTCTGCTCAATTGATCCCGAGATCCAGCCTAATATGCAGGCAAAGACGGCTGCGTACAGGCCATGCTTAAAACCGGTTCTGTATGTTTCATAGCCGAACAACAACACGCCGTCCGGGTTGAAATCGTCTTGGGAAACGATTGTAAATTCCTCACCAGTAACGTGGTTGAGCCATTTGGTATCGATTGCTCTAAGCTTCTTTAATATCTTCTTCATCACTCTTCTCCTTTCATAGGCTTTAACGAATCCATAAAGTCCAGTATTTTACGTTTACAATCGGGGCAAACATCCCATATACGGACGTTACTTGGATCTCCGTTAAATGTTTTATCGCCCGTCTCAATATAAGCGGTCGTGCGCTTGTGCTGAGTCGGGGCATAAGGAGTTCCGCACAGATCACACTTATAATATTTGCTCATCACTCTTCTCCTTTCTTCTTTGCGAGGTTTATTGAAATATAACGTTTCTCCGTTCATGCGCCGTCTTTGGATGTTCTCTTTCTCGTGCTCTTCTTTGAACAAAATATAAGCCGGACACTTAGCATGGCATCCGGCTTCTCTTACGGCACAATCTTTGCATGGGGCGGCGGTCACTGCTTTACCCCGAAGCTGGCAAATAACAGCGCGCTAAGCCTGTTCCGCTCGGTTGTGAGCATGTTGATCTTGAGTTCATACATTTCTCGCTCGCAATCATCTAAGGGCCTTTCTGCTGTGTTCGAAGACTTTTCTCCAGCGGATGAGATCACCTTGGCAAGCTCTGTGTCAGTTTTCTCCCACATATCGTGCCACTCATCGCGAGCCTGTTTCATCTTCTCGAGCTTGTCGCTCAGTTCTAATATCTGCTGGCCTGCTTCTATAAGGGCTTTCTTCTCAAATACTTCCTCGAATAAATGCAGATTGCGGGCAACCTTGCTGAGAATATCTTTCATGTCGTCTTCGTCGAAACTGTAGGTTGCCTTGTCGGTAAGCCACTTGAACGGCTTACTGCAGATGAAGCTGGTGTCGATAACTTTTCCATACAGGCCGGTCAGGCTCGGGTCGTTCAGGTCGACGTTCTTGTTCTGAATATCTGCATCCTCATAGACACGCAGCATAATAGCTTTGTCTCCAAGTACGGATATGATCAAATATGGATCGAGCATGGACTTCGCGTTCTGTACATACCACACTTCGCCGACGTTGTACTTCCAGTCTTTTACCTTTGTGTCTTCTTTTGTATACTTATCCATAGCCTTTGCTGCGGTGGGATCCGCATAACCCCCTTCTGTTTTCTTGATGCCGTATTTATAAGCGCGGTTCACTAATAAAAACATGTGCTGCTTGCCCTGCTGGAACTCATTAAGCTCCTCAGTCGGCTCGAGATACCTGTCAAGCTCTCTCAAATATCGCCAGCACGTCGTCGGAGCAACCCCAAGTTTCTCCCGAAGTTCTTCGCCAGATACCGGCTTTTCGGCATCTCGTAATATCTTCGCGAGCAACTGCATCTTTTCTTTCTTCTTTTCTGTCTGCGCGGTATTCATTAGCATTTACCCTCCCCAACGCTCTTGATATAGAATGTCAACAGGTCAATTGCCAGCTTCTTGGCGATCTCGGGCTTCATGCGGATAATATCCGGAATCTTGCGGCCGCCCTGGGTGAACATGATTCCGATCTCCACAGGCGTATTTGAAAATCCGCGATACGCACGGATCGTCTCCCAGGGAACCACGGTGCCAATGGTTTTGCCGTCTGCGGCTTTAATGATAGTTTTAAACAGTGACATAAGTTTCTCCTTTCTTATGTGAAAAATATGTTACATACGGTTGATCTTTTGCACGACCTCTCCGTACATGTATCCGAGTGAAAATCCGGTGGTGCAAGTTGCGCACAGGAACCACACTGCTACTCCGCAATGAAATATCG
>CACXHH010000287.1 GCA_902767455.1 uncultured Eubacteriales bacterium | reverse complement strand
GGGAGGATAAGGAGCTGCCGCATTCAATATTCCTCGTTAGCTCAGCGGTAGAGCATCCGGCTGTTAACCGGAGGGTCGTAGGTTCAAATCCTACACGGGGAGCCATAGAAAATCGTAGGAAATTCCTACGATTTTTCTTTTACAAAAGTTTAAACTTTACGGCTTCAGACCGAGAAAACGCATCCGGCACGTGCGTATATACGGAAGCTGTAGTCTCCATACGGCTATGCCCTAACCACTGTTGAACTACCTTCATCGAAATACCACACTCAAGGCAGCGAGTTGCGAACGTATGCCGAAGATCATGAAGTTTGTGCGACGGACAAAGTTTTTTAAACTCATGTGTAACGTAACTGCCACGGTGGGGAAAAATCCTGCCGTCAACCGGAATCATACTTTCAAGCAGTTCTGCGCATTCCGGCAAAAGCGGGACCGTTCGGTCAGACGTCAGAGTCTTAGTTCCGCGAATATGGATCACGGCTTTATCCAGATCTACGTCAGACCATTCGACCGACAACGCTTCAGAACGGCGACACCCTGTCAGAAGGCAAAACCGAAAAAACTTGTCAAGCTTTGATGACGCAATATCCGATAAGAACTTTTCGAGTTCTTCGGCACTCAAAGCTTCGCCGACTTTACGAACGTGCTTCGGCTTAATAACAAGGTCGCAAGGATTCCGGGCAATCAACCCGAGCATAAAAGCGACCTTTAAAGACCCGTTATAAACGTTGTACACGTCAAGTCTTGTACGAGAATGTTCAACCAGATTCAAAGCCTTCTGAACATCCAGAGCGCCTATTGATCCGATAGGCATAAGTTTAAGCGAGTCGGGAATATGCTTCCGATAGATGATTCGCATATTTTCATACGTCTTATCCGACACCGTCGGTCGCTTGTATACGCGAAACCACTCATTAAGCCACGTACGATATAAAGTCTTACTGTCCATATCACTTTACCTTTAACGTCTTTTTGAAGCGAGATATATAAACGATCTGACCTTCGTTAATATCACGTTTGACCTGCGACATAGTCTGAACTTCCTTAACGGGCTTCTCGAACGCGAGAAGCCTTTTTTTGTACTCGTAATAACTGCGGATAGCCTCGTCGTCATTTTCGGATAAATCGAACTTAAAGCGGTTCAGAATACCGTAACCCTGAATTATCTTCCGCCGATACAGAGCGTGATACAACGTATCGAGAACTTGCCGACAGATAAGGTCGCGATTTTTCCACTTGAATAAACCGCCGACGGCATACTTGAATACTTCATGATACTCGTTACTGTCACATTTATCCGCCGTACAGCTGTAACCCCGCGTTATCTCATCAAAGTTACGTTGCGTAAATGGAATATCGTTATACAACATATACCACATGTTTTGCAAAAGGATCTCGAAGCGAGTGAAACTTCGGAGACGTTCATTCTTATATGAATGCGAAAAGCAATTATACTTCACTTTCCGAAAATTCATCCCTTTTTTCAGAACGAACACACAATGGAAATGCGGGTGATACCATAATTTATCTTTTCTGACCTTAAACTCTACTTCGAGAGAACGTACTATCCCAACGCAACCGAACTGTGAAAAATCGACGAACGAAGACTTACGCGACCCGTTGAAGTATTGATTGATATACACGAATTTCTTATACATCTGCTTTATAGTAGATTTTAACATACAAGCTTCCGAGTCGGGAACGGTAAACACTACGTGATATAAATCGAAGTCCTTCGAGAGATCTTCCAGAATCGGCATATACTTACCGAAACGCTTCAATGCGATATTATGCTGACAGTTGTAGCAAAACAAATCGTGACAAGCGTTCACACGCTTAATATCCTTAATTGATTGCATACGATAATAATCTACATCGAAAAACTTCATACATAGGCGAATACGGTCGGCTTTATTAACGATAGTCTGATCATCTTCAAGAGCGCCAAGCCACTCGTAGAATTCGGCAACCGGTTCGTTATATTTTACACGCTCAAATGATTCGATTATAAAGTTCTTCTCAATTAACCATTCAAAACCTTCCATAAGCGTTTACCTGTAGAGTTATTTCTAATATTTCAAGCGGTCCCGCTTCGGCGCCTCGCGGCGCCGTTCGCCGGACCTAACGTCCTTTCTTACTTATTATCTTTTGCTGCCTTCGCCGCGAGCCTACGCTCCTTTCGTTCCCGGCGTCTGATCTTCCAGTTCTCCCAGAACGCTTGGCGGAAGCTTGCGCGCATTGCTGACTCGAGCTTCTTATCTATAAGCTTCACGACTCCGCTCGGAATAAAATCTTCGGTATCGCGAAGGTTTTCAAAAGAAGCTCGATATTCGTCAATAATCTCCGCATAAAGCTCTTTTAAGTTATAATCCATTAGTCACCCCTATTATGCTTATAAAACCGTTCAGGCAGTTCTGTAAGATGTTGTTTTGCGTACGCGCGGAACGAATCGCGATCTTCGCCGGTGACGGCAGCGGGAGCAACGTCAAAATCTGCGTTAAAATGCCCGGCGTAAAACAAAGGCTTCAGATTACGACTGTCGTATAGCCGAAACACGTCGTAACCCGCTCTGATCGTCTCTTCAGAATAAGTATGGCGGTCACGCTTGCCGGATGAAACGTAAACGTCGTAAAGCGCCGAATTCTCTATACGCCGTATCTTCCAGACCGGTCCGTCTTTTTTCACGTCCATGGACACCACTTCGATAAAGTCGGCAAGTTCTCGGATATTGATATCGATAAGCGATGGGCGCTGAGTATCCAGAAAGAAATCGTAAAAGTTATGACCGTGCCCTTCGTAAAAACGGCTTTGCCATTCCGGGTATTCCCGGAAACGACGGCTATTAAAATACTTCTGAGCTTCAGTTATACCGACCGAAGTATACGGCGGCAAAAAATGCGTCTTAACGTCCGCATTCCAAAAACCGAGCTTAAACGGATTGATGACCGTACAAGGGCGGGGCGAATATCTAAATCGTCTGAAGATCGCTTCGTAATTGCACGCAACGCTATAGTCGGGAACAGTCAACTGAAAGCCCCCGACGTTACGTTGCTCTATCTCATATTTCATAGCGCGATTGCGCTCGTAGTCGAATGCCCGCTCATTAAGAAAATACGTCATCAGACACGTCTTCCCGACACGCGGTGGTCCGTAGATTATAGTTATCATCGTTTAATAAAAACGGCACATTACACCGTCTAATGAAAGCTGCGGAACTTCCGTCGCATAATAATCCTTGCCGTATTCGATACTCGTCTCTATATGCAACCATCCGCCGCGGGATCTGCGAAAAATAAGAGTTACTACGTCGCCACAATGAAGTTCCCTTAACTCTTCGCCTTTATCATCATAGACGGCAAATCTGCCGTTCAAATTCCTATGTAATATTCCTAAATTATTCAATTTTATCACCAACCTTTTTTTACACATAAGCCAACGTAAGCAGCACGGGCGCGCTGAAAATGGACCGCGCGCCCGTGCAAAAGGTTGGTCTTAAAAAGGTAGATCTACACCGTCTTTTTCGGTAACACCGTTAGCCGTCGCAACTTCTTCGTCGTACAGTCCCATTTCCTTCAAAAGCCGATTCAGATATCTCTTGTCTTCCTGCTTCGGCTGCAAAGTGAACTTCTCGCCGTCTATGTCGAGTACGATAGAGTTGTACCTGATTACTTCTCCCGTATCCTTCTTCGTGAACTGTTCACGCTTTACAGTGACGTTAAGCGTCAATTCTTTCTTAGGGCTACTTACTGTTTGATTGTTCTTTGTCATAAATCTCTCCTTGCCCGGAACTCTAACCGGGACTTTATTATTTATTATAGGTCTAAAAGTAGAACTACAAGCAAATTATACTTCTAATTTTAGAACCTGTCAACCGTTTTTTCAAAAAAAAATCATCCGGCTTGTAAAAATTATCTTGACAAAGCGCAAAATGTACTCTATACGGCGATAATTGATAAAACACTCCCGAAACGGGAGTGTTTTCTTATTTTGTCGGACGACTACGTCGTCTCGTTTTTTTTATGCGGGGCATACTTTGGCTCTCCGTTTTGGTGAGCGATCCGCACTGTCCCCGGGAAGGGAACATAGATTCAAATACTACACGGGGAGCCAGTCAGCCGTCCGACCGGGGCTCTCGCTCTGAGCGGGGAGTAGCCCAACACCCCCAGTCGCTTTTTACACGTTCACGTCGGGGTGAATTTTGGATTATCCGCCTGCGGCGGAGTATTATTATAGTCTGCCGACGGCTTTTTACGAACCCCGCTTGAAGATATGTACGACTTTGTCGACGATCCAGACTACGAGTATGAGCGCCGCGATGGCGGCGATCACGATAACCGACCACTTGACGATCTCGCCCAACGTCGCGAGAAAGTCAAGGATCTTCTGAATTAAGCTTCGCGTATCGTCCTGAACTTTGTTCGCGGCTTTTCTTGCGTCGTTATCGACTTCCAACGTCGGCGTTATCGGCGGAACCGTCTTCCCGTCAATGGCGCCGAGATTATACGTAATGCCTTCGCCGTCTACAAACTTTAAACGCAAAATAGTTTCTTCAGCAACGCGTTCTACTTCGCGGATAGTCATTGTTGCCGTTACCGTAGTCTGAACGGGACACTCCGCATACAGAAGAACCCAAGATTTATTCGAAATGTTTGCGCGCTTATCCGAACTGACGCGATCGGTATTATATACTTCAAGCTCGGAGATCTCCGACAAAAACTCCGAAGACGTCATTATCCGATACATTATGTACTTATGCCCGAAAACTCCGTCACCGGTGTTTCCGGTCTTTTGCGTATAATCAAGATACGCTATCCCTTCGCGTCCGGGGGAAGTGGAAGTCTGAATCGACGTCGTTATGATAGTTCGCTCTGATACCGTCTTGAACCATACGTCCGCTTCCAAAAGGTCGTCGATATCGTAATCGGTATTAAAGGCGACGAAGTACACGTCGGTAACGTGTTCGGTAAGGCTGCCAAAGACGACGGACCACAGATTCCCGTAACCGTCGGGCAGTCTGACGTAGCCGTCGAACTTCGACGTAACGTTTACGACAGATATATCATCTCTGAACACCGACTTCGAGTTTGAGTTATAATACCCGACGAATTCCCAACACGAAGCAACGGTATGGACCGCGTCGACGTAGTCAGGCTGCGTATCATAGTATCGGTCGAGTCCGCTATCTTTATCGAACGGTCGCATGACAGAACTAATGTCGTAAAAACGCTGCCATGCTTCGGATACCGTATAATTTACGACGTAATACTTTCGGAAAACTCCGTTCCGGGAAACGCAGCGTAAGTTATATACGAGATAGTTAAGCTTCTCTCCGTCTTCAAGACTCAACGCCGCGCTCGATACGTTTGACATGTTTATTGTATTCAGATCAGGACAACTCGTCGCCGGTTGATACGTATAAACGTACAGTTGTCGCTCAACGTCTTCGCCAATGCTCAGAACCGTAACGTTGTAATCGGTCTCACAACGCCTGAACGAACTTACGTCAAACGAACTATCATTCTGAAGATCGTCAAGAACGTTTGAAACCCCGTCGAAGTCCGTATAGTCGTTCTGATAACGAACAGCGTCGTATGCGTAAGCGCGTAACGTCATCGCCGTAGTCTTATTTAGTTTGTTATAGAACTTACAATCAGAACTTAAACGCTTTCGTCTTATAACGTCGTACATAGCGCACGCTCGCATATATCCTGCCGCGCCGCTTATCGGTCCTGTATAATCCAGGCTCTCTATGTAATTTGCGTAGCCGCTGCCATAGTATATTCCGCGGACTCCCAACGCGCCGCTCCAAGTATAACACAAGCTCGCCATATAGTCCGTATGTTCGCGCACGTTGCATGGATCCACGACGTTGTTAGTCTTAAATGCGCCGTTCTGAATATAATACTTAGTCGGGTTTTCAAGACCTTCGAGCGCAAAAAGATAAACTTCGTCGGCTGAAGACTTCAACTTCGGCATGACTGCCGACAGAGCGTTATACTCCGCAGTTGCAACGTCGGCAGCCGTCGGTGTGTTTCGTCTCGAAATCTGTACGACTATCGCGTCGTAATGCCTGGCAGATAACGCAGAGTTGACGTTGCTTGATAATTCCGTACTCGCGTTTTGCATACGAACCATAGTATATATATCTGAATACTCTTTGTAGTATTCGACGTCAACGTCATCCGCTTCAGACATAAGACTTATGAACGTGCTTGCAGTGTTCGAGTCCGACATCGCCGAAGAACCAATCACAAGTATCTTAAACGTACCGCTTTCGCCATGAACGAACGGCAAGGAAGGCGACGCGCCAATAAAGCTCAGAAGGGCAACTAAAGCAGTTATGATGACTTGTTTTATTTTCATGGGAACACCCCCAAAATTAAAAGGGCTGATTTAGTTGTCAGCCCTTTACCGTTATATTATTTTGCTACAGTTACCGTAACTTCTTTAACAAGCTTTGCTTTATTCGTCGGCGTGACCTTTACTTCGTTGGTGTTTATCATGATCCTGAAGTACTTCGCGCCGGAAGGCTCCGCAGTTACGTTTGCCGCCACGTAATCACCGTTAAGATATGCAGTGCAAGCGATAAAGTCCTTATCTTCACCGTAGTAGAATACCTTATAAGTCAAGTCGGAGTTCTTCGCAAGCTCGATCTGAACGCCTTCAAGCTTGTAATAGCCGGGAGTGTACAACGAATATTCATTCTCTTCGGAAGTGATAAGCTTTCCGGTCGTCGTATCAAACGCACCGGTCTCGTACGCCGCTACGCCGAGAACTTTCTCAGTCTGCAACGTTTCAATTGCCTGCTGTTGATTGTATACTACGTATCCGCCGATACCTACGGCGATCACGAGTAATGCCAGGATCAGTACGACCCACTTTACGTTTCTTCTTCTCATAGTTATTTTACCTCCCGTACCCTATGTTATAGCCTCTTTGGAACTGTCTACGCTGCCTACTCGACAATCCGCGTATCCTACGACCTCGTTTAGCCGCGCCGTAAGCTCTGCCCATGTTGAACGCTTTCGCATTCGTTGAAGAACGTCTTCTTCGGTTAAAACTTGCCACCTAAATATTTCCTTTTCCCTATAAGCCTGGGAGCAAGCAATTTATCTTAATCGATAACTATCCTGTCTGTAGGATAATTCTCAGCTCTAAGATACTTCGCAAGCGCTATCGCCGGAACGTGAAGTATTATCTTGCCGCCGTCTCCCGTCTCGCCGAAAATCGCCCAGTATAAAGTAGGCGGAGTATTGCTTTTGAAGTATACGTCCGTTAAGTTCGGACACTCGTCTATAATAGACGGTCCGATAGACGCAACTGAAGCGCCTAACGTCATACGCTTTAAATTACTTAAAGCACTAAGTCCAAGTTGAAGACTCGTTACCGTATCAGGTACGAAAACAGACTTTACGGAACTACAGTTGCTTAATAAAATCGAGCCACTGGTTACAGTGTCCGGAAACGTAACGTAACCTTCCGGAAATTCAGCCGAACCGTCCATCTGAACGTTACGTAGTTTATAACAGCCCCAAAAACTCGGAATAGAAGCCAAAGACGAGTCTTTACCAAACATCACGTCAGATAGAATCTTGCAGCCGCTGAACGATATGTTAGTACAGTTATCGGGTATACGGAACGTCGTCATTGTCTTCACGTCGTTAAACGCCGTGCCAATATTTGCAGCGCATCCGTAAATCTTGCAAGTATACGTTCGGGAAGCTCCGTATTCTTGACGTGGATAAGTATGATAATACCAAGTAATAGTATAGTAATCAACTTTTATGCTTTGCGTATAATTATCAACGAACAAAGTCTGATCGTCTGACTCACCGATCTGATCGGCGTAATAAGACTCTTTATACTGAACGGTACCGTCTCCCCAATCAACGTAATCGAACTCAAACGTATTCGCAAAATATCCGTCGTGAGAAGTAAGCTGACAATCTACGCCGGCATATCCGTCGTACAGTCCGAGTCGTTCAGCGTCTCCGGAGATCTCAAACGTACAAACCAACGTATCGTCCTTGATCTCCGGCACTAAAGGAGGATTGATATTCACACCGCTGTACGCTCCGCCGTTCCCGCCACCGACAACGGAAAGAACGTCGCACGCAGCGAAGAAGGCAAGGATCACGAAGACCGATATGCCGAAGATAATCTTTTTAACAACGTTTTTCATACATCACCTTTTACCTTTTTGCTTACCATGCTTTTTAACGTTAAGGTTATATAACTTACGCTTCTCCCGTTTTGATAGCAAACGATTACGTTCGGATTGAAGAGAACTAACTGCATTGTAATAACGCATTTTCCAAAAGTCGTCGGAAGCCATTGCTTTATACATTAAACGATCGTAAACCAAGTTAGATCTTCTTACCTTTTCCGATTTACGCGGCTCAAGTTTTTCAAAATGCTCCGCCAATGCCCGGGAGAAAGGAGTAAATTCTATATCACGTGACATTTACATCACCCCTTTAACAATAAAGTTTTATTGTTATCAATTAGTTCTTCTTTTTCCAAATAAGGTATGTTTCCCTTTATCAGACGTCCACAAAAAGGACAATATTCAATTAAAACGGGAGCCGGCTTATTTAATCCCGCAGATGATACAAACATATTTAAATGTTTATCACTTTTTCCGATAGTAGAGGCAGAGCCATCATAATCGGGATCAATACCATTTACAAAAGAATTCGAACAGTGCATACAATACTTATCTTTTATCATACCAACCTCCATAAACGCGTTCTAAAATAAGAACTAATATTATTATAGTTCAATTTTTAGAAATGTCAAGACAAAACGACATAAAAGTTCTAAAATTTTAACTATGAAAAATAAAGTACAAGAAAGACTAAACGAACTTTTAGTCGAAAAAGGTATAACAGCATACAAACTTTCAAAAGACTTGAACATAAGTAAAAGTGTTTTGCATTACTGGCTAACAGGAAAAACAGCACCAAACTGCGATTATCTAATTAACTTAGCCATATATTTTGAAGTAACAGCCGACTATATACTTGGTCTTGAAGACGAAACAGGAGCAAAATACGTCAATTCTTTTAATAACACCGTAGTAAACGCTTCAGAAAACTCTACCATTAAATTTTAACTACTTACGTATATACTTACATATAAAAAAAGAGAGTATCAAAATCGATACACTCTTTTTTTTTACGGCGCTGATTGACATCGAACTCCGGCACAACAGTTCGACAACGTTGCGCAACTCCGGTTCTTCGCCCGGGCTTACAACTCAGATCCTTGACCCCCGACTTAAGTCTACCCCTGTTCAAATCATTTTGGAAATGCGAATGCTGTTTATCCAACTCATCTTGACAACTCGCCCTGGAGCGTTCGGGAAAACGAAATACAACGCGAAAAAACCGAGAGTTATTGCCAAACAAATATAATACCGATAATCTATTCTTTTCATTTTAACCCCAACTTAACGCCATCGCTTCCGCTACTTCGGGAAAAGTCTTCGAACGATTCCTTTGTCGATATTTACCGTTGCTGTTTTTAAATTGCGGAAAGGTTTTAAAACTATATTGCGGTTTTACGACATTCGTAGGACATAAAAAAGGAACATCACCTTTGAACCACAAATAAGTCATCTTGCTTACGGGAACTCCGAAATAATACGGCTGAATAACCTGCGACGGAACCGGAAGACCAAACAAAGATATAGGAACAGGATTTTCAATTACAATCTTGCCACACTTCGCCGACAGGATATTATTGAAAAACTTTACCGCTTCAAGTCCTTTTTCAAAACGAGCAAAGTCCATCACTCCGTCTTTTATAAGATTAGAGCTTCCTGCCTTTGATAAATAGGTACACGGGGGAAATGCAATTATCATATCCCAACGATCAATATAATGATCTTCACCATTGCAAGTTCTGAAAGACCTTCCACCGTTTAAAAGCGGTCGAACGTCCGACCAAATATGCCACTCAGGTCGACCACCCGAGCACATTACAATATCACAACTATATGCTTCGTGACCTTTTACGCGAAACGCTTTACATACTGCCTGACTTTCTTCACACGCTACTAAAATTTTCATAAATACACCTTATAATACTTAATTTTTTACGCTGCAGTTCAACTACGTTGCGTAGCCCCGACGCTTAACTCAGATCGTTGAACCCAATTTTTTCGCTCAAATTTCGCTTATATAATAAGCGATATTTGCAATTAGTCTGTTAACCGGAGGGTCGTAGGTTC
>CACXHH010000286.1 GCA_902767455.1 uncultured Eubacteriales bacterium | reverse complement strand
TATCTAGTTCAGATTGATAGATATATTTTTGTATACCTCTAAGTTTAGATATTAAGAAATTTCTATGATTTTCTGGTAAAGTGCTGCTTGGATCAGTTAAAAGCTTAATGTAATCATCAATTAAAGCAGACATGTTAATTTCAAGTCCGGCATAATACGTTTTTCTAGCTGCTTCATTAAAGCTCTTTGGAGAATATAGCAATGCTTTCTTCAGAGATGTCATTACAGAGTTAAATCCAGACAATCCGATAAATGTGCCAGATATAGATTTCCCTTTTGTATTAACTTCTGGCATCACATTTAATAAAATTTTAGCTAAATCAGATTCTTGATTTTCAATTTGTGCAGATTCAGAAGACATGAAGCCAGTATAATGTTCTACATTTGGACCTTTATATGTATACTTATCTGCAAAATCAAGAACCATATCTTCATTAAATGTAATATATCCAGCTTTTGCTTTTAACAAAGAATCAAAGTTTTGTAATATTGCAAAAGAATTATACGCTTTTACATCTGTTTTATCAACAATGTAATTTCGATATTTACGAAGTGTTTCTTTTATTGTTCCATCATATTCTCTTGCAGTCATATCTGCAGTAAGAATTGGTGCTGTTTCTCCCATCTCATCGTATAAATCCTTTATAAGTTGATTTTTATAAAGCATTATATTTTTGTTTCCAACAGAAAGACCCGTTTCTTCATCTTTTTCAGTAAAATTAAGAAACTCTCCTTTTCCGTTGTTAGCAGATAGATTAAAGACTGTTCTAGCAACGATATCTTCTGTAAATCTTTGTTCCATCTGCATTCTTAAATCAGAACGTCCAATAAACAAAGAATCAATCGATATTTCATTTTCTTCAGAAGAAATAATTGGTCTAGCTAAAGATGGTATCTCTATCTTACTGGACTTACCAGGAGAAGACCCTTTTCCAGAGTCTTCTCCAATAATAAGTCTAATTATTTCATCAACAGATGCTTTATCAAAAGTGTCATTTACTCATTGCTTCATTGCATCTTTTGATTCTCCAACTTGCAACCACATTGTATGTGCAAGAGGTAAAAATTTTAAAGAAAATTTACATTTAGCACTCATTAGCACTCATTTTTAGATAATTTGTCAATTAAATAAGCATTTACTAATTTAGTAAATGGATGTGTAGGATTTGCTTTAAATCAATTAAAAGCTTCTATTTCAGCTTTTGGATCGGATTTTTCTCCTCCAAGTACATCTCATATATATTCATTCATTTCTGAAACGGTATTATCATCTTCATACGCATCTGTTAATTCGTTAAAAGTAGAATACGATTCAAATTTAACTATATTTGCTGTTTTATTTTGTCAAATAACTTTATATGTAGATTGTACTCCAGATTTAATAGTAGAAAAAGCAATAAATTCACCATCTATACAATTTTGAGATGAATTATTAAGTATCTCAACAAAATCACCAAGATTACGTTCTAAGACGAGTTTTTGTACTCATTGTTCAGATTTATTAACACGTTCTGCTTTTATTTTTGCATCATCTGTAATTATTATTTGAGGAACTCAATAATTATTTTTAGATAATTTTTGATTATCATTAATACTTTCTGCCACTGTTTTAATATAATCCAATGCATTGCTGGATATAACACCGTTAGAAATTTCATCATCAGATGGCATTTTAAAACCAGATATTTTGTTATCTTTCATATATTTTTCCAAATTACGTAAACCTTGTTTAGCTTTAGTGACTTCCGGATCTTCTGAATTATTTCCTCCAGAATTCGTTCTACCAGAACCAGTTCTTTTAGTTGATGTTTCAGCGGATATTTTACTCTCATCAATACTATATATTGAATGTTCAATAGAAGTAGGAGAAATAACATATCCATCCATGAAATCACTCTTCAGTTTAGCAAAATATTTTGAACCAGGTAATCTCTTACCACCATCTGAATCAGCAGTATCATCCATATAAACAGAATTAACAAATTCTTGTGTATTTAATAATTCAGAATTTAAACGCTCTAATAAGTCTTTCTTTTTGCCCAATCCTTCAGTTAATAAATATAATTGATCATTTGGAGTTATATCGATCAAAGAGAAACTATCATCATCACTATGCTTGGCATAACGTTTAAAACTAATATTTACAGAATTAGATCCAAAATATTCATCACACAGCTCTTTATATGGGAAAATTGTTCCAGTATAATCAAATGTTGTTTCATCATCAGAACCCATTGAATCTTTATAGATTGTATATCCAGTAACAGATTCATTTTCTCAAATAGGAGTTATATAAATAGTTGTATCTCCATCTGATAATTCAATAACATGAGTTTCACGTGTTTTACCATGATCTTTCTCAACAAATGTATTGAGGAATAGCCCAACATTTTCAAGAATTACATTATAATCTGAATCATCACTAGCTAATTGTACTAGTATTTTAGATAACATTAAAGCGCGATCTAATGGTAATACTTGCCATTTTCTACTATAAATTTCAGCATAATATTTTTTACTACCTATAGCTGGAAGAGATGCTCAATCTAAAGATTTTATAGCTTCAATTGGATTGGTAGAATCCTCTCATAGCCCTTCTTCTGCTAATTTGGTTGGATCAATTACTTCATTAGATTTTCCTTGCTGTATAGCATTAACGTATGCAACAATGTCTTTTAAAGGTAATGGTTTATGAATTCCAACAACTTGAACTTGGTTATAATGACTAATCAAATTTTTATCATCTGGTTGTTCTCAAATATCTTCGTATTCATCTAAATCTGAGAGTTCATCAGTTAATAAAACAAATGTTTTACCGTTATTTCCTCCAGATCTAACACCATTATCATCTTTATAGCCTAATAAGAAGTTTTTAGAACCATCGTGTAAGTTAGAAGAGTTCTCTATAGCATCTGTATTATAAGGATCGTATACAACAACACCTGCATCGTCAAATACATATACTCCAGGATTATCTTTTAAAAAGTCAGACAAAGATGTCCAATGCTGATTATCAAGTCTAACTTTAACACTTCTTTCTCGTTTTAAACCACCGTTATATCTTCCAACTAAAGCAGTTTTAACAAATGTTATTGGTACTTCGATATA
>CACXHH010000285.1 GCA_902767455.1 uncultured Eubacteriales bacterium | reverse complement strand
TCCGTAATATTTTTAATGTTCGCACTGGCAAAACGACGCAAAACGTCAACTACGTATCGAACATCCCAAATGGCGCACAGTTACCGCCATACAACCTAACCTATACCGAACTCGACCCAATCAAAAACTACAACGTCCAGCCCAATGAACTAGGTCCAGATGAGCTCGTATCGGCATCATTAAAATATCTTACCCCAGGCGCAAAGGCATCATCAACCCTACACAACTACCTTAACGTCGACATACGGGGGATTTTTAAATTAATAGCCGACTTCAAGGATCCAGATAATAATTTCGCGAATTTCAATCACCCAACTAATCAACTTAAGTTTTTTGCGAAAGACAATGATCAGTTAACTCTTGGCCCAATACGCATGTATGCCGACACCATCTGTTCGTTAAGCGATATTATTAAGCAACAAAGCTCTTATCAATCACTTGTTGAGACGACCACCGTACAACGCTATCTTGATGACCTACGCCAGATCGCCAATATTTCTCAGCTACTCGACGTCAACCAAATAGCAGAAAACCCCAAACTGCTACAATCCATAGAGACAGTATCTCTCGATTTAATTCGTCTAAACAACAGTAAATACAATGTCAAAAAAATCGATATACCAGATGAATTCAATTACGATGCAGCATTAAAATACAAAAACGAGCTCTTATCGACAAAGACGTCTCAGGAGCTTAGCGGTTTAGTCAAAGAGAGAGAATCACTGGAGCGTAAAATAAAACCGTTGATTCAAAAATTCAACTTCGACCAAGATGCAAAAATAGACGACTTAATCACAAGCTGCCTCAAAACACTCGATTTTAATTACCGAGAACTCTTCAACGAGACAGACATTGAGACATTTATGGACCTTGATGAAACGACGCTTTCAGAATTAATTGCAGACATTAAAGCGT
This sequence comes from uncultured Eubacteriales bacterium, assembly GCA_902767455.1. Classification (GTDB taxonomy): domain Bacteria; phylum Bacillota; class Clostridia; order Christensenellales; family Borkfalkiaceae; genus UBA4636. The sequence goes on along the minus strand of CACXHH010000285.1, from coordinate 2,541 downwards.
TCAATAAAAAAGGCAAAATGTCACAATTCTTTTCGTTACTGCCAATGTCAATTAGGAAATTCGCCAATACCGAGTCATCAGTAATTCTCGGAAATGAAGACTTTTTCCAAACCATTCTAGACACGATTGCCGGTACAGGCATCGACATTCGCACGATGGACAAGGCTGCAAAAAGAAAAATCTCCGTAAATTTCAATCCTATCGATGAAGTCGAACAGTCATGCGATAACTTAGTTAAACTCACAAACTTTTTACTAAAAATTCAAAAAGTCACTCCAGCAAGACTCATTGAAAAAAATACCGTAAAAGAAATATTACTAGACTGTGACATATTCCGCCGTATCTCAAAAACAATTATCGGTATCGCCGAAAAAGAAAACATTGAATATAACAATACCTGGGATGTCGCAGAATTAATTAATCAAAATTCACTAAACCAATCAATTGAATCAAAAATTAATTCCTATTACTCCGAATATAGAAATACTTTCAAAAATAACGCTAGAGAACATTTTCTGGGCGAGGCTCAAAAACTCCTAGACTACATGAGCACCAATGGCAATATACTATCAGAAGCCATCGCCAGAATTGGTAATATACCAAAAGATACCGCAGTTGATACTGAAGAAATAACCGAACTGGAAGAAATTCTCGAGAAAACAATCGACGAGAATATCTATTCGCACGATTTTTACGCCATAAAACAAAATGAGAACCTTCTAACTTGGCAGAAACGTATCTCTACAATACTAGACTATGGCAACTTCGACGAATTCGAAGCATTTACTAGCCAGATGTCGTTTATTAGAAAAATCAAGGACGCAATTACGCCAGCAAATCTAAAAATTTTATATGACCTATTATCAGAAGATGGCATCGACTATGATACTTTTGCAGAACACCTTATAAACGACACTGTATCCTCCTCTTTATACAACATGCCAAAAAGTGCAATACAGAAAATACCAAAAAACTATTTCAAAGACTTCAAAGAAGCCACACTTGAGTCGAGAAGATTGCGTTACCTGAAAGAATTAAGCGGCCTACGCGCAAACTGCGCAAAAGAAGCGCAACAATTATCATACTTTAAAAGCTGGTTCGGCAATTCGACGATGGAGAAAATCCGCAATAATACACCACGTCTAATTAAAACATTCCCAATCGTCATTGCCACGCCGAACGATGTTTCGAAATATATCGCACCATCTAAGGGGGCCTTCAATTATGTAATCTTTGACGAGGCGTCTCAATTGCTCCCTGGACAAGCATTACCATCGATATATCGCGCAGAAAAAGCCATCATTGTTGGAGATCCACACCAAATGCCGCCAACATCTGTTTCGATGATTGGAGCGACCGCTACACCTATCGAAGACGAAGATGAGGAAATTGGGGAAAGCATTCTAGATATGGCCGTAAATCTACCAGAACTGAAGTCACATCATCTAAAAATTCATTATCGATCAGAATCGAATAAGTTATTTGAGCCATCTCTAACCGCAATCTACAATCACGACGGCATCCGACCTATATTTGAAGCGAAGAGTGACAATTTACCAATCTATATCGAAGATAGAATCGGCGAAGATAACGAACGGGGCTTTAGTGCTATCATCAAGAGAATCGAGCATTATCTCCACGCAAACCCAAATGCAAGTTTTTGTGTTCTTTTTTCGAAGGGGAGTGGCGATGGAAGCCTCTATGAATTTAAGAAATACCTAGAAGCCCATCCCGAGAGTTCTGAAAAAGTTATGAGGATGTACGAAGAGGAAAAGATTCTTATGTCTACCGTGACCAACTGTCAAGGCATACAGGGGCACCATACTATAATTTACCTACCAAGTTATAACGTTATTAGCAGGATGTGGTTCTTTAACGAGAAAGCCGGCGCATACAAACGCCTTAATGTCTCAATTACGCGTCAAACGAAAACCCTTGATGTCATTATGGGAAATAGTAAAGCGGAATGGATAGGAGTATGCCAAAGCCTCATTAAAGCCCAAAATACACCACCAAACACTTTGCTTAGCGCTAACTTATTGAATTCATTACTAACTAACGCTGGGCAAATCATCGACGAAGAGTATCTTGACCATGAGCTTAGCAAAAACACATCTATTATCGACTCGCCGTTAACTCAAGGCATCTATAATAAACTAATAGACCATTATCAAAACGAGCTCGGCAAAACATTACGTATATGGTGCGAAGTGGGCTGGAATATATTAATTCCAGATTCAGAAGACTTCACCATTGAGCACAAGAACGTCGGATATCGAATAGATATCGGAGTATATTCAATCGCGAAGAAGCGATTTATCTTAGGGATTGAAATGGACGGTTCGGCCTATCACCGAGATTTCGATAAAGATTTTTCAGACCTACAGCGCCAAGAAACGCTGGAACGCAAAGGATGGAAACTATATAGAATTTGGTCACCCAACTGGCTGAGAGACCCCAACAAAGAGTTCGAAAATCTGATTTCGATAATAGACGAAGAACTTAAAAAAGAAGATCCAGTAGCAGTCGATTATACCGACG
>CACXHH010000284.1 GCA_902767455.1 uncultured Eubacteriales bacterium | reverse complement strand
TATCTACACTACCATCAATCGTGTTTTTTCCGATGATGATTTTGAAATTCTCATCAGACTTATCAAGCATCTTCAGGAAACGATCTCTTGTTACAGGAATATTGATTGGATACAATGGTTCTGCATCAAGTTCACCAATCTTATAGATAAAATTGGATTTCTTGTCAGATCCAATTCCACGATCCTTAACGTAAAGGGTTTTATCATCGTTATAGAACACAAGGGCATCTTTTCTAACATCGATCTTAACAATGTCAGATGTCTTAATAATCGAATTGATTGCAGATGAACTGATCTCAATAGATACGGAATCTGTTGCGTTGAATACAACACTCTTAAAGGTATCATCAGACAGATACGTCAACTCTGATACACGGAATCCATCCATTCTCATTTTAAGAATATCAGAACTAAAAGCGATGGATGTAGTGATAAAATCAATTGATTTATCCTTCTGGTTCTGAAGCATTTCATAGTCAATTTCAATATTGAAATTTGACTCTCCTTTCTCATTTACATCAGATCCGAGGCGTTCTACGATTTGGATGAACTTTTTAAGTTGGATCAATATACCAACCTTAATTCTGTTATCGCCCCTTTCGCTTTCACCATCATCAGAAACAATTGAAACGTGAGCTTCATCAAATGTTATGGATGAAAATCTGATTGAGGATTTATCCTCTGTAAATGTCTTTGCTACGAATGCACGTAGATTTGTGTCGATTTCAAGTAAAAGAGATTCTCTGATTCTCAGATAGCTCTTTAGATAATTGATAAACGGATCGGCACTTCCATTTAAATTTAGTTTTAACGTCATTTAAAAAATATTAAAAAGTGAAACATACTGTTACCTGTTGCAAATATACAACTTATTTTCCAAACAACAAAATGTTTTTCAATAATTGTTTTTGCCAGACTTTTAAGCCTTCTTATATTATTATACGCATGTTTTTCAAAAACGATTAAATATAACAAAAATTAAGCTGGAAAAATATCCAGCTTAATTTATATTTGTTTTTCCTCTTAATGTTATGTTTATAGGACCGACCAGAGCATTAATGTCATCCTCATAATAGACATCGTTTGCTGATGTAAATCCTCCTCTGAACAAAGGTTGGATGTCATTTATGTCAAGCATGTTTCCAAGTCTGTCCGTAACGCTTCTCTTTAATACTATATCACCGTATTGATCAATTCCATAATTACCCTTACCGAAGTAATTCTGGTTGTTTTTATCAGCGTCAAAGAAAACAGATACAGAGTCAACACCGTCAACACCCTCAACTATTCTTATAATATCGGATACTGGCATTCTGTCTCTTCTTACATTTGAAATAAGATAATCAGAAACAGCAGATATAATTGAACTCTTAACAGAATTGAAATCATAATTACTCCACATCTGTATGAATATGTTCATTGCAAATTTAACATAGACTGGATCTATAATCTGGTTATCAACAGTTATAATCTTTTGACCAGAATTGTCAATAAGACTTATGATATTTGATTTCTCATCTTCTGTCAACTTGAATCTATCTTCAGAACACGTAAAATAATTCTCTCCAGAACTCAATCTCTTTGTTATGTCTGGTATAAGATACAGATAGATAACATTATCATCAAGCTTAGACTCATCATACTTTATTCTAAGAGCATCAAGCTCAACCTTCATCTGATTCAACTGATTAAGAATATCCTGTGCATCTTTTGATGAAACACCAGTAAGAGCAACCTGATCAGAATAAAGCTGCTTTGTCGTATTGTATTCTGCTTTCTTTGTTGTATATTGTTCCTCTATTTTTATATCCTCCTTTGTGTTGAATCCAGAAAACACATCAACAATAGAGAATAGATTTAACTTGGACAAGAATGTTTTGTAATTGTCAACATTTGCAAAAACAAAGTTCCTGGAAGCATGAGGTGCTAACTGACGAGTCATCTCGATACTTTCACCGTTTGATCCGAATAGAATATCAGAGGAAGATGACAATGTGTATATGCTGTTAAGATCAACATAATCATCGTTTATATCATATCCACCATCGGCGAAAGCCCAATAGTTCTCATCACCAACATGTTCAACATTACCATTATCTCCACCACACACAATATATTCACAAAGAATTGTTGATCCTAATACTGGTATTTTTCCATTATTACCAGTACCGAAGAAAACATCTATTCCTCCGTTCATACTTGTTCTTACGATACAAGCCTCTTGCTCATATCCCATATCAAGTATAGACTTAACTGTTTCCCATCTCTTTCCGTTAACATAAACGTTAAGGAAGAAATCATCTATAATCGAATCAGTCTTATTGGCAAAGTTAAATGACTGCAATGCTTCTCCAGTACCAGTACCCTGCTGGTATTTAAGTTCACCCTGGATAATAGGTATCTCAACCTTAGAATCATAAGCACCAACAGTTATCTGCATTGTGTTTTGAGGTAAAATAGCAAGATATGTAAGACCGTTTGATCCGTTTGTAATCTTTGTATAATTCTTTATGTATATCGTCTGTCCTTCATATTCAGATGACATGTTGTACGTCATATACAATGAACCTCTTGCTGCAACACCGAGAGAAGGTGAATGACCAGTCAATTCTGCCAAACCTCTGATCGATCTTGCCTGATACGCCGTTTTGATGTTCATCTCAGTTATTGAATTCTCGACATAGAATAGTATCATTCTTCCGAGATTTACAGTAACATTAACGATCTGAGCAAACGGTGAGGCTGATGTGAACTCCCTATCATTTGCAGCATAAACAGTTTTAAGGTAATTGACAACATCTTCATACATCTGTGTCAATCCTATTCTGTTCGTCTTGAATATTTTAAAATCTAACTTTGCCATTTATTGTGTATTTATTAAGCTATTTTATTCTATTTTAAAGCCATGATTAAGTTTAACACTCATTGCACCATCTGGAGCACCATCCATTACTGGGTTAAGTTTCAAAGTCTTCAAAGAATCAACGATTGCTTTAGCTAATGCTTCATAATCGATCTGTGTTGACTGAGTATTAACTTGCTGGTTAACAGTGGTATTATTAGGTGTTCCAGGAGTTTGTGGTGTGTACTGTTGTTGTGGTGCTGGTGTATATTCAGGAGCCTTATATGTTTGAGCATTCTTAATAAGGTTATTAAGAGATTCAATTGCATTCTTACCTCCATTAACATCCTCAACTACAGCCTTTATTCTCTTCTCGAATTCATCAAGTGCTTTATTTCTCTTATCCTCATCCTTAATAAGAATAGTATCAAGATCCTTGAATGCAGTTTTGAGGTTTTCAATACTCTTTGAGAATGCGTCAACATTTGGCTTACTCTTAGGCATCTTCTTATCAACAACATCGGTCATAAATGTTACAATCGATTTGCTGTTAGTAAGAATTCTTTCACCTGTAAGATTTGACATGCTTCCAGCAATCTTCAGAACAGATTGTATAACAGCAACCTTTGTGTTCATGGTTTCAACATCAATTGCTGAAATTGAAGTTATAAGCTGTGAATTTGCATAAACAATAGCATCTGAATTTGATCTTATTAAATCAGCCTTTATCTTTTCACTTGACATTTCTACAGCAGACTTAACCATATCATTGATAGGCTTTAGCAACTTATCAAGAGATGTACCCTGGAAGAAATTAATATCTTTCCAGCTATCTGCATCTTTATATACAGCGGTTACGAAAGAAGTGATAAGATCAGCAATAACATTACCTGTTCTCTTTACATCAACCTCTGGTCCAGTTTGTA
>CACXHH010000283.1 GCA_902767455.1 uncultured Eubacteriales bacterium | reverse complement strand
GCCGCTACGACATCAAATTTTAGAAGATCTATCATAATGTACCAGGCAATAAAGACAATTGCGGCGATAGTGAAGCCGGATAACAAGATACGGCGCAAAAGGCTTTTGTCGAAAATTGATTCGTGCGGATCGCGTGGTTTTTCGCGCAAAATTCCTGGCTCGGCTTTCTCGAAAGAAAGTGCGAAATCTTGAATACCGTCTGTTACGACATTGAGCCAGAGAAGCTGAACGGCAACGAGTGGCATTGGCATGTTGCAAGCGATGGCCGTAAAGAAGAAGATTGCCTCGGCCACACCACAAGAAATGAGGAAGAGAATGATTTTGCGAATATTGGAATAGGCCACCCTACCCTCCTCGATACCGGAAACGATGGATTTAAAGTTGTCGTCCATGATAATCATATCGGCCGTATCGCGAGCAATATCAGTGCCACTACCCATGGCAACGCCAATATTGGCAACTTTGAGCGCCGGAGCGTCATTGACGCCGTCGCCAGTTACAGCAACAAATTCGCCTTTCACCTTCAGTGCCTCTACGATATAGAGTTTTTGTAATGGCGTAACGCGCGCGAAGACGGTTTTGCTGGCAACGAAATCGCAGAACTTATCGCTCTCTTGGTCGTGCATATGTTCAACTTCTTCACCAATAGCGACTTCATCAGGGTGTTTTAGTAATTTAAGGTCTTTGGCAATTTTGGCGGCAGTAAGCGGATGATCGCCGGTGACCATAATAACCTTAATACCAGCGCGGCGACAATCGCGAATTGAGGCAACCGCCTCTTTGCGAATGGGGTCGATAAAGCCGACCATACCCATGAAGGTGAGGTCAGAAATATCTTTGGCACTATAACTAGATTTGGTAGCGACTTTACCTCTCGCTAGCGCAATAACACGATAACCATCTTCGGCTAAACGATTGTTTTGCTCGGTAACTTTTGAAAAATCTTTGCTGTCGATGAGATCAATCTTCTTACAAAAACTAGAAACCGTTTCAGGAGAGCCCTTTACGGTACAATAGACGTCTTTGCCCTGGCGATAAAATACGGCGGAGTATTTGTTTTCGGATTCGTATGGGATAGAGTCGATGATTTCAACTTTATCTGGATTAACGCCCAATTTGACGCCGAGGACCTTGAAGGCGATATCAATTGAATCACCCGTTGGGCCGTTTTCACCCTCGAGACTCGCTTCGTTGTTAATGGCACCCAGAAGACCGATTTCTTCGGCGTACTTTAGGATATTGCCCTTCACTTTACCTTCGGTTTCGTATCCAGTACCGGTTATTTCATATTTTTCGCCATTTGGCAGCAAGATAAGCTTGGCGGTCTGCTGATTGACTGTTAGGGTGCCAGTTTTATCTGAGGCGATAACCGTACAGCTACCGAGCGATTCGGCCGCATGTAGACGACGCACGATTACATTTCGTTTCGCCATACGGTTGGAGGCGATTGTTAACGCCATCGTGAGCGCCAACGGCAACCCCTCTGGCATAGCGGATACAGCGAAGGCGATTACGGTCAAAAGAATCTGATTGTATGGCGCGTTTTTACTAATCAAAAGACCGGCAATAACAGCGGCGACAACTAAGACCAGAATACTGATTTGCTTCGAGAGCTTCTCGACGCGAATTGTGAGCGGTGATTTCTCGTCTTCGGTATTATTGAGCGTATCGGCAATCTTACCAAGTTCCGTGGCGGAGCCGATTGCGACTACGATTGCTTCAGCGCGACCAGATACGGCGGTGGTACCAGCAAATACCATGTTTGATTGTTCACTGATTGGGGCGCGGTGGCGATTCATGGTAGCAGGGTTTTTCTCGACCTGGACACTTTCGCCCGTCAGGATAGACTCATCAACCATAAAGTTGCGTGCTTTCGCGACACGCATATCGGCACTGATTTTGTCGCCCGATTCGAGCAGAACATAATCGCCAATCGTTAGATCTTCGGCGTCAATCTGAACTTTTTTGCCGTTACGAATTACGTTGACCTTTACGGATACAAGATTTTCGAGGGCGCTTGCGGTTTTATTGGCACGATATTCCTGATAGGTGCCCATCACAGCATCAACAAGCACAATAAAGAGAATCACGGTAGCATCGACAACTTCGCCGACAGCCACGGAAACTACAATGGCAATGAGTAACAAAATCACGAGCGGATCTTTAAATTCACCTAGAAATAACTGCCAAATACTGGCATTTTTGCGCTTTGGGAGGATATTCTTGCCATATTTGCCCCAACGAGCAGAAACCTCACGATTGGTTAAGCCGCGCTCGCTAGTGCCCAATTCGTGCTTGATTTCAGAAAGTCTTCGATTAAAAAACATAACTAGTTTTATTTTAACACTACTTGACAAATAGCAAATCCGCTTATGATACTAGACAAATAAGATAAAGTGTGCTATAATATAAGTGCATGTCGTTATCCCAGACACTGCGAACCTTACGAAAGGAGGTGGTCTTAATGTTTAAAAAGATCACATGGGACGAGCGAATTGGCCTCTGGAGCGACAGGGGCTGGATCGCAGTTGCGGTTTTGGCCGGCATTTGGGTTTTGACGTCACTCTTAACAACGGTATGGAAGGCAGCTTTTCTGACGTTCTTTAAGAATCTGTCAGGTTGGCTGATCATGCCGGTGTTGGTCGTGACGATCATTCTCTGGTTGGCCAGCATCGTGCTCCGAGGAGGCAACCGAGGCGAGAATTGGACTCGCAGATTGTTTAAGATCGGCGTAAAATGCGCCGGTATCACAATCGGCATCTTCCTTGCCAAGTTGCTCTTCACCAAGTGTGCACAGTTCGCGACAAGCGGCGGGTTCTTCCAGGGACTTTTCGCGACCATCGCGAGCTTCTTGGCGAACCTGATAGTGCCAGCTATCGTCGTAACGTTGGTCGTATTCATCGTTTCCTACCTTGCGAAAAGCAGGATCGGAAGCGAATGGATTGACCGCCATTTCGGCGACAGACCGGAGCCGGCCGACGACACCACAACCACCGATGATTCAGAGATTTGGGGCGGGGATCTCTGGAGCTAAGAACCACTTCCGCCCAAAAGATGGGAGCCGCGCCAAGCGTGACTCCCTCTTTTTTATTTCTCAAGGTTTTTCATGATTGCGCTTCTAGTGAGGCCATAGACATCTGCACCCTCTGCGCTAAAATCTATTTTTTCGCCATTAACTATAATGGTTGGCGTATAGGAAACATCGTGCGCAAGTTGGCCAAGAATATAATCGAAGCTAACTTTCTTGTAGACGTCGTCGCTTTCTATGGCAGCCTCAAAGTTGGACTGGTTGCCAGATGGTGCGATATTTTTAAATAGTTTCTGGAGATAATCGCGTAGTTTTTCCTGATTGAGGCTCGTCCATTCAGATTGTTTTCTAAATAGCGCATCGCTCATCTGCCAGTAATAGCCCTGCTGACCAGCCGCCTCGGCTGCACGAGCCGCAATGCGGGCATGTTCGTGTATGCTTAGTGGATAATTGCGCTGAATAAAGGTTACACGGTTATCGAAATCTTGATAAAGCTGCTCAAGAACTGGCCAAGCTGATGCGCAGCCCGGGCATTGAAAATCAACGTAGATTATTACCGTAACTTTGGCGTCGCGCTTACCGCGTGTACGATCGCTAATGCCGCCGTTGAGCCGTCCTCCTTCGATAACGTCATTAAACTGATAGTCGTTTACGTGTATAGAGTTAATAATCTCTTGGTCAAAACGATCGGTTCTAATTCCGTTCAACTCAGATAGCAGTGCGCTTTTTTCTTTTTCTAGCTCGACGATGCGATTGTAGTAGGCGGTAAAGCCGCGCGATAAAATCGCAAAGAAAATGAGCATAATTACGATAATGGCTCGGTAGGTAAATAAACGACGACGATCTGATTTTGCTACGTGCGGAACTATATCTGGGTCTAGTTGGAAGAATAGATAGCGCTTGCCTTCATCGGCATGAAGTGCGGCCGCAAGCATAATGTGGAGATTGTAATCCTCCAGTGCGACGCGACTTTTATAGAATTTTTCAGCAATGTTCTGGTCGAGTTTTTTCGGTAAGGCCACTTTATCGTCGGCCTGGTCTTTGCCGAGCTTTGCGCTATTGCGCCCAACCATTTTAGTGAGGTCAAGGCCGTATTTTTCTTTGGCGCGAGCAGGCGTCAAATATTCCCCAGTTCCCTCTTCTGGATGATAAAAGGCAATTCCAACAAGGCGACCCGCATCACGGTTATCGCGTACGAATTCCCCTTTGCTCTGCCCACCAGTCACTAGGGAAACGACATGGTACTTGCCAAGGTAATGATAAAGGAAAGGCATCGAAACAATAATCGGTTTATTGCCGGTTGATTGTGGCGCCAAATCCTTTAGGATTTCGTAAAATGTTTTGCGTGCCATAGATAAGATTATTCTAGCACAGATGATATAATATCCTTATGTCGAAGAACGTAAACCGGCCGAAGGGTCTGACTAGCGCAGAGGTCAAAGAGCGCCGTCGCAGCGGCCTTGTAAATGTGTCCGTTCAGGCACCATCGAAGTCGATTAAACAGATCGTAATCGATAATACTTTTACCTATTTCAACTTCGTATTTGTGGCACTAGCGGTAATTTTGATGCTAGTTGGCGATTTTCGCGACATTACTTTTATGCCGGTCATTATCGCTAACACTTTGATTGGTATTTTCCAGGAAATTCGCTCAAAGGTAGTCCTCGATAAGATGTCAATTTTAAATGCGCCGATTGCGCGCGTGGTGCGCGACGGTAAAGAACACGACATTGATGCCGAATGGCTAGTTCAAGATGATATTGTGCGCTTTAAGGCCGGCAATCAGATTCCGGCGGACGCCAAGGTTGTGAGCGGTACGGTTGCAGTTAACGAATCTCTGCTTACCGGTGAGTCGGACGATATTCACAAGGAACATGGCGACGATTTATTGTCGGGCAGCTTTATAGTGTCGGGCGAATGCTATGCCAGGTTAACAAAAGTCGGTAAAGAGTCGTATATTAGTAAACTTACACTCGAGGCAAAACAAGAAAAAACTAAGGAACAGTCCGAAATTATCCGTTCCCTAAACCGCATCGTGACTATCGCGGGCGTAGCAATTATTCCGATTGGCATCATTTTATTCTGTCAGCAATTCTTCGGTGGCGGCCAAAGCATCCAAGCAGCCGTACAAGCAGCCGTTGCGGCAATGATTGGCATGATCCCAGAAGGCTTATTCTTGCTTTCATCAGTCGCGCTCGCAATTAGCGCAATGGAACTAGCCCAGGATAAAGTGTTACCACACGACATGAAGAGTATTGAAACTCTGGCGCGCGTCGATGTGCTCTGCGTAGACAAAACTGGCACTATCACTGATGCGCATATGAAAATTGCATCCCTCGAAATGCCGAGTGATGCCAAGATGAAATATGACGAAGTATTCGAACTGGCCAGCAACTATGCGGCAGCTCAAAAAGCCGACAATATCACAATGGAGGCGGTAAAAGAATTCTTTAACAAGCCCGCCGAAGGTGTCAGCGCGAAATCCGTCATTGGTTTTACGCCAGAGTTTAAATATAGTGGCGTAAACTTTGAAAATGCCTCATACGTGATGGGCGCCCCGGAGTTAGTATTGCGCGATAAGTTCG
>CACXHH010000282.1 GCA_902767455.1 uncultured Eubacteriales bacterium | reverse complement strand
TATATTATATATCAATGCGTATTTTAGTTAAAATAACCAATCAAGCGCGTTCCAATTGTACTTAGCGTACAAAATATTCCATTTCAAAAAAAATTAACACAATTTGATTGATTTTCAATATGGAAAGCAAGTATAATACTCTTATAAGCACGAATACTCAAAAATAACACTTTCATGCACACAAGGTTATATCAAGCGAGGTGATCTCATGTCAGATAAAATAAAGCGTTTTTCATCTTTTCTGATAATTACCCTGTCCATATTGCTGTGTTTTTCAATATGCATTCCTTATACAGTAAATAGTGAGAGCAGTCAGTTACACTCCATTAATCTTATATGCCGAAAAGATAATCTTATACTAAAAGGAATGAAATGGGATCTCTACAAAATCGGAAAACGATTAGATGGAAATATACTCCTTACGGGTGACTTTTCAGAATATCCTATAGATATGTCTGATATTTCCGAAGAAAATGTTGAACTAAAAGCCAAAACCCTCGAAAGCTATGCCGTAGCAGACAGGATAATCCCTACCGACAGCGGAAAAATCAATGAACAGGGAGAGATCACGTTCAGCAGTCTTGATCAAGGCATTTATCTTGCTGTAGGTCAGAATCTGAATATAGATTATGTGACCTATGTTCCCTCATCACTGCTTTTTGAGGTAAGCGGTAACGATATTTCTTTCAGCTATGACGCATTTCCCAAATTTATGTATGCTACTCTCAGCGGTGAAGTTACCTCGTATACTGTCAGAAAAGTATGGGTAAATAATACAGACGAAAGCATATCTCATCCAACAGAGGTCACTGTCGATCTTTTCAAAAACGGCGATCTTTATGATACTGTGATACTTAATGACGCCAATAACTGGAAGCATCAATGGTTTGATCTGGATAATACGAACCGCTGGCATATCGTAGAACGTAAAATACCTGCAAAATATACTGTACTAATTGATTTCAACAGCACTCAGTATCTTATACAAAACAGCTACACCCCCACAAATACATCTTCCTCATCTACAAATGTGACGACTTCAACTTTTACATCAACAGGTACATCACTTACAACAACAAGCAGCATTACTTCAACAAAAACAACAGCATCTGTTCCGCCCGAAACCGTAACTATGCTCCCTCCTCTTGCACAGACAGGACAGTTATGGTGGCCTGTTTTAGCGTTTTTTATAGCAGGACTGCTATTACTGATAATCGGTCTATCGATATCTTCAAAAAAGAGCAACAAATAAAAAATCAGCGCCTTAGCCGAAACAACTAAGGCGCTTTATTATTTATCTATTATACAGCCTCTCACTGCGATTCTTTTTGTACCGCTAATATTACAGGTAAAAAGTGTTATCTGCCATTGTTCGCTCTTTCCGTAAAACATTCCGCTTGAATCCTTGCTGTCAAGAATATTCAGCTCTGCGACCTCATAATCAAAAACATTTCCGTCTGCGTCATAAAAAGAAAGGCTGTCACCTATTTTCAGTTCATCGATATGACCAAAATGACTTGAAAAATTATGTGCCGCAATGATAAGGTCTTTTCCGTTTGCTGAACCGCTGAATCGGCACGGGGATATATTCAGAGAATCATAGCTCCATTTATCTATAACGGGCAGCTTAAGCTTAAGAGTAGGTAAAAATATATAGCCGCAGTAGTCTGTGCCGTTTATATTTACCGTAGGTCCCACATCAGCCACCCTGTCATCAATATCATATCGTGAAAACAGATCATCAGCCGGATTTTTCATCGTGTCCGCAGATGTTGAAGCTTTAGTCTCAGGTATAAGCTCTATAAGTTCAGACATGACCTCCTGTGACCTGTTATTTGCTTTCCTGTCTTGAATCATATTGTAAATACACAGTATAACTGCCGCACCAATAAGCATTGAGCCGCTGCATATCAGTATTTTTCTTATAGTATTTTTCATATATAGTATCCTCTGTCAATGATTTTCAAGTAGATTATACCACAAATATCACATTTATTCAATTGAAAAAATAAAAATTGAGTTTTATTCGCAGTTTGAGCAACTGCTTTTTGTGACATATCAGACTAACAACAGATTTGATATAATTTTAAATAGTATTAATAATGAAGCTGTCGTCTGAAAACATGATTCGGTTTTTGTCTCGCAGAGTGCACATACCATGAAAGTGGTATATAAGTGCGCCCTTAGAACAGGGAAAGAAAAAAGTTGCAAAGGAAAAAGAGATTTGCAGCAGTGGCGATTGCTACGAGGATTCTTAAAAATGTACAGAATCTATGGAAAAAGAAATGATAATTCTTATCGTCGAAGCAGCGCTGAGGAAAATATGATTTCTATTGATATACTCAACAGAAAAAATCTCAGATGAAATTGAAAAAATGCCGTGTAGGTGTGTAAAATGTCCGTTTGCCTCTATTTTGCGACATTCCTTTTACACAACTATGTGCAGCACTACAAACCGCTTACACAGC
>CACXHH010000281.1 GCA_902767455.1 uncultured Eubacteriales bacterium | reverse complement strand
ATACACATACAACATCTTAAAGAGCGAATCATATGAAGGTAGCACATTGTATTTAGATGAAGAAAGTGCAAGATTGAATCCATATAGCTATGAAAATGCTCCAAGCGTAACATTCAATACTCAAGCTAAATTAGATGGCGCTACATATTCAGGCGAAACAATTAAAGATTATGGCTTACATGAAATTGTAGTTACAGGTATTAATGGATATGTTTCTAAATACTATGTATTTGTTAACCTATATACAAGTATTGAGAATAATGCTACGTATTTAGAAAAGATTGAAAACATTTTTGCTAATGCAAATATTGAAGTAGATGGGGTAGCTTTAACTTCAGATACAATAACAAAGATTGGTTACCATACAATTAGATTTACATCTAAGGTTTCTGAAGATGCTCAAAACTATAATGTTTTAATCAAAGAAACAGTTTCTGGAATTGTAGATGGCGAGACATATAATGATGAAAAAATATTGGTTGTTAATGGAGAACCAGAAAAACTAATCGTAAATGGCCAAGATATTAATGCTTCTTCATATGCGATGAACGTAGTTGGCACATATGAAGTTAAAGTTGTTGGTACAAATGGCTATGTATCAAGAACATATACATATACTCAAACAACTGATATCGTATTTGAAGACGAACAAATTAATAAAGGAAAGCTTCAAGATTATCAACAAAGCACATCGTTTGTTTTGATATATGAAGAAAACCGCTTATTAAGATATGCATACTATGAATTAAATGGAGTTGAATATAGTAGTTTAGGAGATCTAGGAACAAAACTTTATGATGTTGGTAACAATATCTTAAAGGTTAGAGATGTTAATGGAAATGAAACAACATACAATATTCCAATTGTAGAAACAAGCTTTGGACGTACATTGTATTCAACAGAAACTGAAGCAAGAGAAAATGCTTATAAATATAAAGCTAAGGCTTATGCAAGCTTTACATCTGGATTCTTAACATATGAATTAAATTATGACGTTACATTAGATGGTGAGGCTTATGAATAAGGAACTCCAATTACAACATATGGTCTACATGAAATTAAAGTTATAGGTATAAATGGATATGAAAGCACATATTATATCTATGTAGATTTATACACATCAATTCCATATAAGAATTGGATAAATGAAGGCAGTACTTATAGCTACTTGTGCAAAGCAACTTTTGAATCTAATGCAGAAAAAGTTCTAATCGATGGAGAAGAGAGTGATAAGACAACTATCTATGAAATCGGTTACCATGACATTACATTTGTATCTATAAATGGCGATGAAGAAACTTATACAATCTTCATTAAAGAACCTGAAGCTTTAGAAGATATTGATTATGAGACACTTGTTAATACATCTACTGTTATTGAAGCAGAAAACTGCAAATTGCTTCTAAATGGTGAAGAATATGTATCTGGAACACCTATTACAAGAATTGGTAACTATAAGTTAGAAGTAATCGGAACAAATGGATACCATAGCGAATATAATTTCAAGAATGTTCATGAGACGTTAATTGAGCAAGATGGAGAATATATCGGTAGCACTCCAATAGTTGTAGAGAATGCTGATGTATATATCGATTACGTTCCTTATACAAGCGAAGAAGAGTATACAGTTGTAGGTACTCATACTTTAACTATAAAGGGTGAAGGTGGATATGTAAGAAATATTACATTTACTATCGTTCCAAATATTCAAAGTAACATTGTTTTAGAGAATAATAGATATGTTGCAAAATTCGTGCTTTTGGATGCACACAATAATCCAATCGCAGAAAACGAATATGTTTCAATGGATATTGATGGTTTAGCTTATACAGCAAATGCTCCATATACAATCGTTGGTAACCATACATTATCTGTTAATGGTTATGGCTACGCATATACAAAGGAATTCGTTCTTGATGCATTCGTTCCAGTTGTTGATGGAGAAACATACAATACAAAGATTACTCTAACAATGTTAGATGCTTTAATGTCATTAGATGACAATGCAATAACAGAAGAGTCTGTTGTATCTAATGGTACACATACTCTAAAGGTTGTTGGTGCAAATGGTTATGAAAAAACAATTACATTTACATATAAAAATCCAAACTACCTAATGGCAGAAATTATGGGAATTATAGTAGTAACAATCTGCGTAGCTGCAGGATCAGTACTAGTTGTAATAAGGAGGGTAAGAAAGAACAATGCTAGAAAATAATTTCGTTTATGTGTCAGCTGCATTATCACTATTTGCTGTTAGCTATGTATTAGCTAAAGTAATCTTGATTCTTCATATGAGGGATAACTTTAAAACATCATATAAATATCATATTACAACTATGATTACTTGTGCTGTTTATGAAATAATCACTATCGTTACTGCATTTGTAATAATTAATGATGTTATTCTAAACATTTACT
>CACXHH010000280.1 GCA_902767455.1 uncultured Eubacteriales bacterium | reverse complement strand
TCTTTGCGGCTCATAGCGGAGATTATACCGAGTATACTTTTACAACGACCGATCCCTTTGTTTCATTGAAGGATTATAGGGGGATTTTCGAAGTATACGTAACCGCTCACGCTAAAGGATACAATTCTCCCGCTCAAAGCGTCGCTCCTGCCGTAATGGTGAAAGAAGGTCTCTTTATTCCCGTAAACATCAACGTCAGCGGAAACCTTCTTACTTGGTCGGCTGTTGAAGACGCGATAGGTTACAACGTCGAAATCGACGGAAAGACCTACTACGTTACGGGTAACTCGCTTACGTTCGACGGCACGATGATCTCCGCCGCAAAGGATAGCTACGAGATAAAAGTTCAGGCTATAGCCGCGCAAGATAAGAACAATTCTCCGTTCAGCGAACCTTACGTTCTGAGCTATAAATTCGATTACGCCAAATACGAAAACGGCAGACTCAACTGGAACGCTTACGCGGGCGCGCATCACTATAATATTTATCTTGACGGCGAATTGCTCACGACCGTTTCCGACGCGAACTATTACGTTTACGACTTTACCGAAGCGGGCGTTCTTACCGTAGGCGTTTCCGCAGTAGACTTTAACGGCGTTGAAACGGCAATTCTTACCGACAACGTAACGACCTATAACGTATCTCTCGACGTTGGCGGCGGTATCGAACTTAACGAAGAAGGTAAAGACGTGACCGTCTACAACCTTTATAAAGCCGTAGGCGACTCCATGAATTTAAGCGAAACGATGACCAAGAGAGGTTATCTGTTCGCAGGTTGGTGGAACGTCAAGAACGGCCCCGTAAACGGCGGTAGCTTATACGTCGACAGCACCTTCAAGACGGGCGCCGACGTAACGCTTTACGCTTACTGGACTCCGAACAATTACAGAATATACTATCACTACGACGTAAACGATCCGTCGAAGTATTCCGTGCAGACGATAGCGTACGACAGCGCGTACACGATCGCTCCCGTTGAGCCTGCCACCATCCTTCTCGCGTTCTCCGGTTGGTACACGGGCAGAGAATCTACCGGCGCGCGTCTGACGAACGAAAAAGGTAATTCTGTCGGAACGTGGAATCTCACCACGAATATCGACTTATACCCCGGTTTTGCGCAGATATTCGAGTTTGAGTATAAAGAAAAAGATCTTTCCGGTTATTACCGCGTATCCGCTTCCGCAGGTATCGCGTACGTAACGGAAATAACCGTTCCCGCAGCGTATAAGGACGAAGAGCACGGCAATAAAGAATACCCTGTACTCGAACTTGCCGCAAACGCGTTCATGAACAGCAAGAATCTCGTTACGATAAATCTTCCCGACATACTCGAAGACGCTTCCGAACAGGCTTCGGCATTCGACGGCTGTACTTCGCTCGAAGCGATCAACGTCTATTACGTCGAAAGCAACCGTAACAAGTACTACGCTTCCTGCAACGGCGTTCTTATACATAACAGCGAAAACAACGGCGTAGAACTTGGTAAAGTTCCGCTTGCGAAGACGGGTTCGTTCGAGCTTCCTTCGTTCGTAACTTTCTACGAACAACAAGGTCCTAAGCCCGTAAGCGTTATCCCCGTCAACGCTTTCCGTTACAGCTTACTTGAAGAGATCGTTCTTCCTTACACCGTAACGACCATAAACGGTTACGCGTTTGCGGACGCTCCTAACCTTAAGAGTATAGTATTCGCGGCTACGCCCGACGGCGAAACCGATTATCCGCTTACGCTTGCGTCCGGCGCGATCTTCGATACGCTTGACGAACTCGAATCGCTCACGCTTCCTTCGAGATTGACCGTTTTCGACAGCAAGACGATCAATGCTTGCTCTAACCTTAAATATATTAACATAGCCGGTAACGGCGGCACGTATTCGTCGGTCGGCGGCGTACTCACCAACGGCGACAAGACGAAAATAATCTACGTTCCCGTGGCTTACGCCGGTCAGAACGACGACGGCGTTTACACCGTTCCCGCGGGCGTTCTCGAAATAGGCGCTAACGCGTTCAGCGACAACACGAACGTAAACGTTGTCAACGTTTCCGCTTGGGTGACGAAGATCGGTAAAGAAGCCTTTATGAAGAAAGGTACGACAGGTCTTCCCGTTTCGAA
Organism: uncultured Eubacteriales bacterium; assembly: GCA_902767455.1. Classification (GTDB taxonomy): domain Bacteria; phylum Bacillota; class Clostridia; order Christensenellales; family Borkfalkiaceae; genus UBA4636. Next base: position 2,630 of record CACXHH010000280.1, on the reverse strand, counting down.
TACGGCGATCACCGAAGTCAACTTCCTTGGCGACGAATACGGCAATCCTCTCACGATAGAAGATTCCGCATTCTACTATTGTAACCAACTTACCGAACTCACTCTCGCTCCGAACGTGAAAGTAATAGGTGAACACGCCTTCGGTTATACTTCCGTTCTCACGAAAGTCAATATCGAAAGTAACGGCGAAGTCGATTTTGCCGCCCGCGCTTTCGGAACGAAGTCGACTTCTTCGAGCGCAGCGAGCACTTATTACGTTACCGACCTTTACATTAGCAAGGAAACGGGCGGTTTCTCGATAACCGGCGTATTCGGGCCGAGTATGCTCGATACCATCAGGATCGCCGACGGCAACCCGAACTTCGTTTCCATAGATAACGTCGTTTACGACGGCGAAATCACCAAGATCCTTTACGTCCCCGTATCCAAAGCGGGCGAATACGTAACGCCCGATACGCTTACCGAAATAAGCGACGGCGCGTTCAACGGCAGAACCGCCATTACCAAAGTTACGATAGGCGCTAACGTTACGACTATCGGCGTAGACGCGTTCTACGGCGCGAGCGCGATAACGGAATTCATCTTCAACGAACCCGAAGCGGGCGAAGAAGCCAAAGATCTCGTCATCGGTAATCAGGCGTTCAGGGGCTGTTCGGCAATCACTTCGATAGCTCTCCCCGAACGTACCGTAAAGGTAGGCAACGCGTTATTCTATCTCTGCTCCAAGCTCGAAAGAGTGGTGTTGCCTTCTACGCTTGAAAAGATAGAAGACGGCTTCTACACCGCAACCATTACGGGCAGCGACAAACCTATGACGGTACCTATCGTCGATATGTTCTTCAGCTGTACCGTTCTCGATAACGTGACCGTAGCCGCCGGCAACACGCACTACGCGGCTATCAACAACGTTTTGTACGAACTCAACGACAATGCCGAACCCGAAGTTCTTCTTGCCGCTCCGCGCGCCTATACCGGCGACGAAGACGGTAAACTCGTAGTTCCCGCAACCGTGAAAAAGATATATTCGCAGGCGTTCTACTACTCGAATATAGGTTATATCACGTTTGAAGAAGGCGTCAAAGAGCTCGAACTCGAACCGTTCTTCCTTCACTACGCGTATACGACGAAGATAGACCTTCCCGTAGGTCTTACCGAGATCGGCCCGAGAACCTTCTATTACTCGAACAAACTCGAAGATATCACTATACCTTACACGGTACAGAGTATCGGTTTCCAGGCGTTCTATTACGCTTCGGCGCTCACAAGCGTAAACTTCCAGGAAACTCCCGAAGGAGTCGCACCCGTTTCGCTTTCGTTGAACGACGCGAAAGACCCCGATAACCCCGATCCCGACGGCAAACCTACCGCGACGCTCGCTATTTTCTACGGCTGTACGAAGATCCCCGAAATGATCCTTCCCGAACGTACCGTATACATCGGCTCGGTAGCTTTCGGTAACGCCGTATCTTCAACGGGCTCGCTTGCGAAAATATACGTACCGTCTACCGTCACCACGATAGCGGACTACGCTTTCTCGCCTACGGTACCTACTTCCGATACGACTTCGATCACCGCTTCCGCGCTCGTTGACGTCGAATTCGGGTACGTAGAAACCACCGACGCGGAGAATAATACGGTATATACTTCCAACCTGTCCACGATAGGCAAATTCGCTTTCGGCGGCGCTTCGATTAAGACGCTTACCCTTCCCGCGTCCGTTACGGAAATAGCCGATCACGCGTTCCATTACTGCAGATCGCTCGAATCGATAACTCTTTCGGATAAGACTACGTCGATAGGCAATTACGCGTTCTATTACTGCGCGGCGCTCAAGTCGATCAACGTTCCCGCTACGGTCAAGTCGATAGGTACGAAAGCCTTCTACTACAACACCGCGCTGACTTCCGTCAACTTCGCGGTGGACGCGGAAACCGGACTTTCCGCTATGGAAAAGATAGGCACGCTCGCGTTTGAAAGTTCGGGTATCAGAAGCTTTTACTTCCCCGAAACCAATTACGAAATAGTCGTAGGCGAACAGAATTCGAGCACCAAACTATGGACGAGAAGGATATTCAACAACTGTAAGAGCTTGTTCGTCGTAGGTCTTTCTTCCAAGGTCGCGAACATTGAAGATATGTTCACGGGCTGCGCGTCCATCGCCGAATTCGACGTTGCCGACGATAACCCGAACTTCTCCGAAATAGAAGGTCTGCCGTGTCTGATGAACCACGACGCAACGTCGGTAGTTCTCTGCGCAAACATAAGCGGCGAACTCTATATTCCCGAAGGCGTTAAATATATCGGCGCTTCGGCGTTCAACAACGTTACGGGCATGACCGTGATCTCGCTCCCGTCCACGCTTATTTCCATAGGTAACTACGCGTTCAACGGTTGTACCGGTCTTACCAAGGTAGAATTCAGAACGAACGATCAGGGCAACACGGCTCTCAACGAGATAGGCGCGTACGCATTCTACGAAAACACGTCGCTTGAATCTTGCCGTATACCGACCACCGCGTATATCGAGATCATCAACGACTACACCTTCTACAACGACGCAAAACTTGCCGATTTCTATCTCCCCGCAGGCGTTAAGAGAGTAGGCGACCACGCTTTCTATCAGTGTAAAG
>CACXHH010000279.1 GCA_902767455.1 uncultured Eubacteriales bacterium | reverse complement strand
TCTGCAAAGAGTCTCTCTGGGCGCGCTCATCATCTCTCTGGGTCTGCTGGTTGACGACGCCATGATCACTGTGGAAAGCATGGTCTCGCGGCTGGAGGCGGGATGGCCCATCTCCAAGGCAGCGACCTTTGCCTATACTGCCACAGCCTTTCCCATGCTGACCGGAACCCTGGTCACCATTTTCGGCTTTATCCCGATTGGCCTGTCCCGGAGCATGGCTGGCGAATACACCTTTTCGCTCTTTGCGGTGGTGGGTATGGCCCTGTTGGTTTCGTGGTTTGTGGCTGTGCTTGTCGCGCCAGTCATTGGCGCGAGACTCCTGAAAGAACAGCTGGGTCGCCCTGAAGCCGGACCAGGGCGGATAGCGCGGCTTTTTCACCGGGTTTTGCTTTTTGCCATGCGCTGGCCCAAGCTGACCGTAAGCCTGACGCTGGCGCTCTTTCTGGCTTCCATTGCCGCTCTGCCGCTGGTTCCGCAGCAGTTCTTTCCCTCTTCTGACCGACCTGAACTGGTGGTGGATCTGACACTCCGGCACGGGGTGAGCATCCGGGCCACAGACGCGGCTTCCAAGCGGCTGGATGCGCTCCTGCACAATGACCCGGACATTGCTCATTGGAGTTCCTATGTGGGCCGGGGGGCAGTGCGCTTTTACCTGCCTCTGGACGAGCAGCAGGCCAACGACTTTTTTGCCCAAACCATTATTGTCACCAAGGGACCAGAGGCCAGGGAGCGGGTGCGGCACAGGCTGCAAGAGGCTTTGGACAACGACTTTCCTGAACTGCTGGCCCGGGTTTCAGCGCTGGAACTGGGACCGCCTGTGGGCTGGCCTGTGCAGTACCGGGTTTCCGGGCCTGATCCGCTTGGGGTGCAGCAGGCGGCCCGTAAACTGGCTGCGCTCATGGCCAGTTCCCCGGACCTGCACACCATCAACGCCAACTGGGGCGCTCAAGCTCGAACCCTGCGCCTCAAGGTGAGGCAGGACGAGGCCAGACGCCTTGGTCTCTCTTCTGCGGCGATTGCGCAGGCCCTGTATGCCACGGTCAACGGCGTGACCGCAACCCAGGTCCGGGACGGGATCTATCTGGTTGACGTGATCCTGCGGGCAGACGAGAGGAGTCGCACCAAACTTGAAGACCTGAAAATGCTGGATCTGCCGCTTCAGGGCGGCAAGTCAGTCACCTTGGGCGCAGTGGCGGATCTGGAATACGCGCAGGACTACCCTTTGATCTGGCGTCGCGACCGCCAGCCCACGGTCACGGTTCAGGCTGATCTGCAGACCGGGCTGATGCCTGCCAGCGTGATGCGGACCCTGCAAGGACAAGTGGCTGCCTTGCAGGCAGAACTGCCGCCCGGCTACCGCATCACAGAGGGCGGTTCAGTGGAGGAAAGCGCCAAGTCGCAGGCTTCGGTTGTGGCAACTCTGCCGGTCATGGCGCTCTGTATGCTGTTTGTCCTGATGATCCAGCTTGAGGATTTCCGCCATCTGGTTCTGGTGGTCTGCGTGGCCCCTCTGGGCCTGATTGGCGTAGTGGCCGCGCTCCTGCTCACCCGGCAGCCCTTGGGCTTTGTGGCGCTTCTGGGCGTGGTGGCGCTTGTGGGCATGATTATCCGCAATTCAGTCATTCTGGTCCACCAGATTGACCGGGAAAAGCAGGCAGGCAAGCCAGACTGGGAAGCAGTGGAGGCTGCGGCTGTGTTGCGTTTCCGGCCCATCATGCTCACCGCAGTGGCTGCCATTTTGGGCATGGCGCCGATTGCGCCCACCGTGTTCTGGGGGCCTATGGCCAACGCCATCATGGGCGGACTGGCTGTGGCCACTGCCCTGACCCTGCTCTTTCTGCCCGCCTGCTATGTGCTGTGGTACGGGTTGAAGGAGTCGGGTTAGAGACAATATGACACGCAAGGAGTGCCTGAAAAACGGTAAGGTTTGCGGCGAAACATTGGCCTGTCGGCAGGAATACCCTGATCCACGTATAACAGAATGCCCAAAGCCGTGACCGAGGCCTTGCAAGGTCTCTTCTGCCTTGGTTCAAAAGGGTTTTTCTCTTTGGCCTTCAAAAGAAGGCCAAAGAGAAAAAGGTAAGAAAAAACAATAAGTTATTCTGTTCTTGACAAAGGGCGTGTCATAACAGCGTTTCCGTTTTCACTTTAGAGCAATTCTGTTTTCACTTTTTAGACTTTTACCGTGCTATCGCACTGAAAAGTCATGCTGAACGGAGCGAAGCGAAGTGA
>CACXHH010000278.1 GCA_902767455.1 uncultured Eubacteriales bacterium | reverse complement strand
CTTATGCTCATTGGAGGATGGACATCACCATGGGAAGCATCGCAGCCGGCATCACTGCTGCTTTGGCATTGGTGATCGTCGCAGTGTCTGTCCTGTTTGTCAAGAAGAGATGATCGGATGAAGAAACTGATACCTATAATGATCACAGCGACCATGCTCTGCGTGGTGTTCGCAGCAGTGGATACGAATGTGGATGCGGATTCAGAAGCGTATCTCTGGGTCGGTACGACCGCGATCTACGGACAGGATGTGGAGATGCCGACATGGTCATACAGATCCAGCACCAACACGCTTACCCTCAACGGTCTGGTGCTGACAGGTAAGGAGTACCATGAATACCGCGACAAGGATGGCAATCCTTCAAGTGCCGCCATCTTCTATCATGGCAGCGATTTACTCAAGATCGTCGTCAAGGGAAACAGCACGATCAAATCGAGTTCCAGGTATGGTATCTCGAATGAAGGTAATGGCGGTTTGAACATCTCCGGGAACGGTGTTCTCAACGTAGCGAGCATAGAAACTTACGATAACGCCATTCACGTCCTGTCCGGCAGTCTCACGATCGACGGCGGCGTTTTGAATCTTGTCAGCAAACTCAATTCCGGTTCTGTCTATACGACCTTCGATGATCTCATTATCAACAACGGGATCCTCAACTGTTCGGAAGGGATAGGTACCGGCGGAGGCAATGTTGCGATCAACGGTGGCTGCATCAACATCCTCAATCAGGAAGTAGGGGATGTGGTAGTTAGGGCGAACTGGGACATAGTGATAGACGACAGCCCTCATTATGAGGAGAATGTCATCTATGACCACAAACCCGAGTGGGAGGATGAGATCAGAGCACTTCACAACGGGGATGTTGTAATCTCCTACATCGACAGCACGACCGTCACCTTCGATGCCAATGGAGGGGCCTGTTCCACAGCCAGTGAGCCGACCGATGAAATGGGTAAGATCAACTCATTGCCTGAAGCAACACGCGACGGGTACAAATTCGCAGGATGGTACACCGCAAAGGAAGGCGGTGAGAGGGTGACCGATTCAGCAAGATTCTTCCAGGATACCACTCTCTATGCCGGCTGGGTCAATACCCACTTCATAACATTTGATGCCGGTGAAGGAAAGGTCGACATACCGTTCGAGATCACGGACCTGGACGGTAAGCTCAGGACAATCCCCGAAGCAACACGCGACGAATGGAGATTCGGAGGTTGGTACACCGAACCGGAAGGCAAAGGAGAGAGGGTGACCAAGTCGACGGTATTCCACGATAATGTCACGGTCTATGCATTCTGGGTCAATGCCCACATCATCCGTTTCAATGCCCAGGGGGGCGATTTGGATATACCGTTCGAGATCACGGATCTGGGCGGCAAGCTCAGATCGATCCCTGCCGTTGAACGCGAAGGATACATCTTCGAGGGATGGTACACTGACCCTTATGGCGGTGAAAAGATCACTGCGGATACGGAGTTCCACACCGATGCTACCGTCTATGCGCATTGGAAGATGGATATCACCACCGGGAGCATCGCGGCCGGTATCACCGCCGCTCTGGCATTGGCGATCGTCGCAGTGTCTGTCCTGTTCGTCAGGAAGCACTGAGATAAACTCTAAGAGAGGGGATCCTCGGATCCCCTCGTTTTTTGTATTCACTCTTTCCAGCCCACGACGGTTATCCAAGGCTTCTTCTCATCCCTGTATATCTCCATACCTGTGAATCCGGCGGAACCCGTCGAATACCTCAAGGACAAGATGATCACAGGATGAACGTTGTTCATCTGGTCTCTGCAGACAGCTGCAGGGACACATCCCCTTCACCGAGGAATGACTTCATGCCATCCGAGGTGGCATCGGTGACCTTGGCAAGTCTGGTGTAACTCCATGAGTTATTGCCGTAGAAGATCACTATCTTAGAACCGCTGTAGAGGACGATATCGCCCGGTCCAGTATCTGTGCTTTTATCTGACCTCGTGAGTTTCACGCCGATGTCTCCGACCTTCTCGAAGCTTCCGTAATCCTCCAGTTCCACATCGACGGGTGATTTCAGAAGTGCGGCTATGAGTTCCCTGGCTGCGGTCGTGTCGGCGAAATCCGCATAGACGATCCCGTTCGGACCGGCGATCTTGAGACGGTATCCGCTCGGATCGATGTCCGGCGGGTTGTTTTCATTTTCGGAGGGGTGATTCATCATCATAATCGCACATCCAGCTGCCGCTGCTATCAGAACGACGGATATCGCGATAACGTACGGCTTCGGTATCAATCTACCACGGTTGGGTGGAAGGTATTCCAAAAGAATATAGTTAACCGTTTAGTCGTTCATCGTATGAAGGCCATAGTCATCAACGGAAGCCCACGTAAGAACTGTAATACAGCCCAGGCCATAGATAAGGCCGCAGAGGGACTGAAGGACAGCATCACAGCATGATCTTTCACAACGATCTGGCAGTTCCATTAATAACAATTATAACACTAATAACAATGTTATATTGAAATAGGTGCGGCCCCTACAAAGGATATACGAGAATGATCGAACGTTTTCACAGGAGGCGATGATGATGGCAGATATCAAATGTCCAGAATGCGGAGCAATCATACAGTTAGATGAGACCAGTTACGCGAGAGTGGCCACTCAGATCAGGGATACAGAGTTCCACCGGGCCCTGGAAGAGAGGGAGCAGCTGTTCAGGGCAGATGCCGAGAAGCAGGTACAGATGGCAGTCATGAACAAGGAGAAGGACATGACGGATGTCATCTCCAATAGGGATCTGAGGATCAAGGATCTTGAGGCAGAGATAGAGAAGCTCAAGAGCGAGAGGACCCTCGACATCAAGAACGCTGTTGAAGCGAAGGAGAAGCAGATAAGCGATCTTGAGAACAAGATCGGCACGTTCGATCTGGAGAAGGACCTTGCCGTCAAGAATGCCTTGGAGGCCAAGGACAAGGAGATCTCAGAGAAGGAACTGGCACTCCAGAAGGCGAAGTCAGATGTGGAGAACGAGAGGCTGCAGTTCCAGAACAAGGAACAGTCGATGAACGAGAACTTCAAAGCGATCCTCGAGGCAAAGGATCAGGAGATCGCATTCTATAAGGATTTCAAAGCGAAGCAGTCCACAAAGATGATCGGAGAGTCATTGGAGAGGTTCTGCGAGGATGAGTTCAACAAACTCCGTGCGACCGGATTCCAAGATGCATACTTCGAGAAGGACAATGCGGTCAGCGGAAGCGGTTCCAAAGGAGATT
>CACXHH010000277.1 GCA_902767455.1 uncultured Eubacteriales bacterium | reverse complement strand
GGACCGTATCAGCCGCCGTAGCGGTGATGTGGACCTCTATTACGTGACCGACTTCTTCAAAGCCCTCTGGGCCGGTGAGATTATTTGATACGCCTATGCTGACGAGAAGCGATATCACCATAGCCGTCTTTCGTACTGTCACCAGACCGTGAAGGAGGGCAATACCTGTTCGTCGACTTCGCGGGCGATACGATGTCCTATGTGGACCTTGCTGTGAGACTCTTCCTTCCGCCTCCCGGATGGATTTTCTCATTCTATGCCGATAAATTCGAATTCCCTTTTTTTCTTTTACTCACAAGAAAAGACGCCAGCAATATCGCAACAATCAGAGCCACTGCTCCTGTTATAATCTGACTTATCCCACTGCTTGCAGATACTTCCTTATCTACTAAAGCAAAAGGATTCACATCGCTTAAATATTTACCCTCAGCAATCAAGGAAAGAGCATGCTCCAGCATCACATCAGTGTGCCCATCGGCTCCGCTCACAACCTCATCGTAGGTTAGCGGCAGCGGATAATCGGGCAGCAGGCCGCGGCCTTCCGGAAAGCGGTCGCAGACCGTTTTATCAAAAACCAGTTGGACCATTGGGATATGGATAGTTTGCAGGGAGTTGGGCAACTGTATGTCTGCAAATTTGAGGGCCGTCATATAATGATATCCCGTGCCGGTTTCTCGACCGACGCTTACACCGCGGCGATTGCGAACCAATACCGCCGGGAAAAGCGTAGCTGCCGAGAAAGAACTGCCGTTTGTGAGTATATACACCTTGCCGTCATAATGCACTTGAGCGTCCGGCAGCACTACGGAACAGGTTTCCAGGGTATCCCGCAGATAGAAACCATTTTCCCCCGGCTCATAGTCTGGGAATATCTCCGAATCCGCTGCATAGTTTAAGCTATGCGCGAGGCTGGCAAAATTTCCCGCTTTGTTCACGCGCGCATAGCCGCCTTTCTGCTTGTCCATCGGCTCGTTGGCCAGACAGGAAAGCAGGTTCATCAGCACTTCGCTGTGGCCTCCGGCGTTGTTGCGTACGTCCACAATCAGGTTCGGTGCCCGGAGCGTGTCCAAAAACGCCCGTACCTGCTCCACCTGCCCAGTAAGCATTTCAAAGGTCTTGATACCCAGATAGGCCGTGGAGTCATTGAGCACGCGGGTATGGAAAACATCATCGTCACGCTCCATCCTGTTCAGGTTATGCCATTTTACCATCCGCTTGTAAGTGTCCGTAATCTGGAAACGCGGCCGCTCGTAGAAAGGAATGTACACCGTGCTGCCATCCTCCAGTTCCAACTCATGGGCACTGTCTTTTCCGGCACCAAGGTTCATGAGCCTACCCCATGCTCCCAGAAGGACGATCTCTTCTTCGGGAGTACTTTTCACTCCTGCATCATACGTGTACAGAAACTTATACGCTTTCCGGGCATACTCGAAGGAGGGAGCGCCGTTAATGCGGCTCACAACCTTTCCCTCGTACTGTTTGAATTCCGGGACGGTGAAGAGGATACGCACCGTATCGTTACAGAACATCAGGAATTCACCAGGTTGCCAGCTTTTCTGAGACGCTGTCTGTATCGGGTCTGGAAGCAGTCCGATATGACTGTCCGGAATTTGATGTAGAATATCCCTGAGCATCATCCTGAAGCCATCGGACACACCCACCGGAGTGAAAACGGAGGATTTCAGGGAATCCATATAAGCGCGGAAAGCGCTCTCTCCCATCCGGTCTTCCAAAGAAGGATAGAGTTCACAGACCGCCTCTTTAAGGACATCCAAGTCCTCACGAACCTTTTCTGCCGGAAGCGGATCCTCACGCGTGAGCGCCTTAGGCTCAATGAAAGTAGTTTTCAGGCCAAAAGGAGTCATAGGATCGGCAGCCGTATTGTCCCGCTTGGAAACGGAGAGACAGAGCGACGGCTTTCTGAAAGCCTTATAGGAATAATCCACCACGCCAAGCGTATCACCCCTGGAAAGTTTCTGCCCGGTTTTGAAAGCTTTGTCGCTCAGGAACCCATGTAAGTGTACTTTATTGCCATCAGCCAGCCGGAGTGACATGAAGCCGGTATACTGCGTGCCGTCCTGCTCTCTGGCAGCCAGCACTTGCTCTTTCAGGCTCTGTTTTTCTCGAGAACCGCTGGACAGGGAATAGGTCAAACTTCTGTAATAGGCGGTGCCCACATAAATAATAGTGCCCTCTGCCGGGCACAGCACAATGGCTCCGGACTCGGCCCCGATGAAAAGGCCATCAAAATTCAATTCCTCACCAATATAGTTTTGCGGCTGGGAAAGGATGTCCTCTCCAGCCGATTTTCCCGCGATGGGCCAAAGCATGGTCTGGGCCTGCGCCGCAAGCGATATAGCCAGGACTCCAATGATGGAAGCTATTTTTTTCATCATTTCATTAAGAAGCTGTTTAAATTTGAGTAAAAAATTTTGCTAATATAGCATGTAAATAATTGAAAATCAGTAGGTTAATTGAAATATTTTTCGTAACTTTATGGTGGTCAAACATTTAAGTTATGAGTCAATATCCAACTAACCTT
>CACXHH010000276.1 GCA_902767455.1 uncultured Eubacteriales bacterium | reverse complement strand
CCTCGTATCGCCATTGACCTTTGTCAGCTCTATGCTCAGAACTCTTTCTCCTCCTGCGGAAGGCGTAACCAATGCCCCCGGGGAGTTGCCTGAAACAGAGAAATTTCCTGACGGAGGAGAAGCGGCACTGTATTTGCTGCCTTGGAATGAATAGACGGAGATCGATGAAGAATCAGTGATGGCAATGTTGGCGGTTGTGACGCTAAACGTGATGACGCCCTGACTACCTGAGGCGATATAGATGCCAATGGATTCACCTCCGTTCCCAGCGACAGTCACAGGGATAAAGTCAACCCCTAGTGGGAATGAGCTTCCAGACCTAATCGTCGTAATGGAGTAAGCCGAAACCTCATCCTTAGGATCCGCGTTTATGCCTAGGTCTAAATAAATCAAATAAGCTCCTTGAAGCGTGCTTGAGCTGCCGTTGACCATTCCCAAAGCATACTCTTCTGCGTTTACGGGAACTTCGAAATAGTATAGGGCGTTATTGACTCCGGTGCCGTGCAAAGCCGCTTCGACATCGAATACCTTCGTCATACCAGCCTCGCTTCCGCTCCCGTCGGAATAATAAGCCGATCCCGTTTTGTTTCCGGAACTATCTAGATCGTGTAACTTAAAAATGTGATTAGAGGTGCCGGCTTTGTCATATACGGCCAAGATTTCCGAGACTTTAGTTATCGCGTTTGAGCTGTTTCTGCTTATTTTGTAAATTGAGAAAAAATTGCAATTCGCGTTCGACGAATTATATGTGCCCGCAAAAAAATTAATGTAGCCCTTCTCGGGGAAGGTGAAGTCAATCGAGCCTTTCAGGAGAGGGTAATTATCTTTGACGCTCCCGTTGATTTTCGCATCGTCAACCACTAATACGTTCGAAGGACTCACGACGCCATAAGTATATCCACTGGCAGTTCCTTTATCGAAATGAATACCATGGACGCCTTTTTCTCCGCTGAAAATATTTTGGATGGCGTTCCTCGCCAAAGGTCTCGAAACGGTTTCTACGATCGTGGGATCTTCAGCATATGTTTCGTATTTCTTCAATCCAAGTTGATAAGGGGTCTTTAAGCCTCCGGTCGCTCTGGACCTCAATTTTGGGTTCGCAATTGAATTAGCGCTCTTGTGGGAGTCTTTTATGACTGCCCAATTCGAATTGTTTTGATCATAGGTAAGTACTTCCAAAGAACTGTCCTGATAAGACGAAACGCCCTGTCCTCCGTTAACATCACTCATTTCATAGCTTTCAGATGAGCCTAAAGAATTAGTTATATGATTAATCCTGTATGCTGCCGTTCTAGGCGAGCCAGAGGCGGAGAATGTGCCTGATGTGACTGAATCGCTGACAATATACCCGGAATTATCAATATTGGTGCTAACCCTATTTCCTTGATTGTCGTAATTGAATTTCAGAGGAAGATATGTCGAGTGATATTCGCCTATAGTTTTATCGAAATCCTCTTTAAGCCTATAAACTACATTGTCATCATAAAATACTTTCTGGTCCCTTGTTCCCAATCTATTTGTAGTTCCGGATCCGCCCGGCACAGAATAAATCGCTCTATAATTGGAAGTGTTGCTATAGAAATTTAAGTATACCGGATTGTATGGTTTTTTAGGGGTGCCATATTGGACCGGGTCGCTTGTAAAGGTCAATTTGTAATTGGGACCGAGCGGATTAACGACTCCTTGATTGTTTATTTCCCACGTAAAATCAACGAAGTATCCACTGAGTTTTCCCCTCCCCGTGCCATCTTCGTACAAACAATAGTCGTCAATATACTTCATATGAATCGCGTTGAACGATGGAGGAACTAATGACGAAGCCGAATAGTGGACCTCAAATTCGTCGTTTTCTGTTATGTGATTGACTTCGCTCTTTGTTGGCACTTGTGAATCCCAGTTTAAAGGCGCGTTGCCATTTCTGGGCCCTTTAAAGAACCACTCATTATAGTCTTTAATCGAGATTGAACCCCCTTGACCGGAGTTATCGCCTTGCCCGCCGCCGCCCGCGGAAGTTCCATAGTATTCAGATAATTTTTGTGTATATGTTCCGCTTGAACCAGTCTTAGCTGAATATCCAACTAGCCCATAATCTGTGAGCTTATCGGTATAAGCGGTCTT
>CACXHH010000275.1 GCA_902767455.1 uncultured Eubacteriales bacterium | reverse complement strand
CAGTCCATGTGCGGAGTGAAACTGGGTTTGTGCTTGCCGCGAAGTATCATGGCAACTTTCGAGCACAAACGGCCCAGCACCTGATCGGTAGCGTCGACCACTACCCATTTTTTCTGGATGTCACCGGCTTTCACCGAGACAGTTTTGTAACTTAAAGTATTCACTTTATAAAACCTTGATTAAATGTTTGTTAAAACGTCGACACTCAACGGCTAAGGCAAGGCCAAATGCCCTTGCCGCCAGCTCGACAAATCGTAGTTTGGATAAAATCGGCTCGCAAAGGTACGAACTATTTTTTAGGTGGCAAGCGTAGTGAGTGGGATTGAGGTGTGGGAAGGTGTGAATTTAACATGATATAACAAAATTAACACTCTTTAACGGCGAATTTGTCGGCGAATTTTGGGGCTGTCGGCGAATTTGGCGAATTTTTTGTTTTGTCGGATAGCTCTGGGAACTCGGAGTTTTCGGAGGGCTCGGAGTTCTCGGAGGGCTCTGAGTAATTTGAGTGCTCAGGTTATTTTTGGCGGCGCCCGGCGAAGAAGGAGGTGAGAAGTTGGGCACATTCGTGGGCGAGGACGCCGGAGGTGACGGTTGTGCGTGGGTGGAATGGGCGCGTGGTGAAGGTGTGGTAGCCGCGTTTGGGGTCGTCGGCGCCGTAGACTATGCGTGTGATTTGGCTCCACGCGAGAGCTCCGGCGCACATGAGGCATGGCTCGACTGTTACGTAGAGAGTGCAGTCGGTGAGGTATTTTCCGCCGAGAGTAGCTGCCGCGGCGGTGATTGCCTGCATCTCGGCGTGTGCTGTAACGTCGTTGAGAGTCTGTGTGAGGTTATGTCCGCGTGCTATGACACGATCGCGGCAGACGATGACGGCACCGATGGGCACTTCTCCCCGGCTGAGTGCTTGGCGTGCCTCGTCGAGAGCGAGTCGCATCCAGCGTTCATCGGCATTTGGCGTTTCTTGTATCATAGTCGGGCGTTATAGGAGGACTTTGCGGACGTAGTTGTCGACGGTAACAATATAGAGGCGTGGTGAGGGTAGTTCGATAGCCTCGTTGCCGGAGGTGAAACGTTCGTAGTAGAGAGTGCCATAGATGTCGTATACACGAATGGCGCGATGGTAATTGTCGCCCCAGATGTGGATTTGTCCGTCGCGTGCTGTGATTAGCGGTTCAGGTATGGGCGAGATTGGTTCATCGTCGGGGATAAGCCGTTCGATGCCTGATGTCGCGGGCACGGTGACTGTAGCGAGGTAGTCGGGAAGAGCGTCGGCTGTGGTTGCTGGCACGATTGTGTATACGGCATCGTGTCGAGCCGGAGCTGGTAGGAAAGCGTGCCGCGCGGCAGTGTAGGCGATGAGGTTGTCGTCGCTGTCGTAGATTTTATACGCCAGATGGTTGCCGAGCTCGACGGCGAGCCAGTCGCGTCGGAAAGGTTCAGAGTTGTAGAGCAATGTTGTAGGCGTGAGGTCCTCGTCGGGGAAGATTGTGAAGAGACTGTCGTTGCCCCATTGCGGGTGCAGCGCATATAGGTCGGCGTGCGCGTCGTCGGCCACTACTATGTCGAGTTGTGGCGCGAAGGCGAAAGCGTCGTCTCCAACAGATGGCGGCAGCGGAGCCGTGCAGTAGATCTCATAGAGGTTGATACACCAGTCGAAGGCGTGGTTGCCGATGGCGGTGAGCGCCGGCGGGAGGAACACTGTGTGTAGGGCGGTACACTCCTCGAAGGCGCCGTAGCCGATGGTGGTGACCTCGGGCGGGAGTGCGACGTCGACGAGGGCCGTGCCGGCGAAGCAGTATCGCGGGATGTGCCGCAGGCCGAGCGGCAGTGTGACTGACGACAGACGGTCGGCGTCGGCGAAGGCGCTCTCACCCAGGCCGGTGATTGAGTTGGGTAGGACGACCTCGGTGACGTCGCTGGCGGCGAAGGCGTATTGGTCGACAGCGGTCACGCTGTAGGTGTCGCCGTCGAAGAACACCGTGGGAGGGACGATTACAACGTCGGAGTAGTCGTTGACGCCGCCCGGCAGCAGGCGTTGGGTGACGGCCACCTCGCCCGGTGCTGTGACGACGTAGGCTATTGAGCCGCTCTCAAACTCTTGAGCCGCCGCTTGCAGGGCCAGAGCCAACGCCAATATTATGTTAAGGAGTCTCATTTTTTAGTGTACAAGTGTACGAGTTTACAAGTTTACAAGTGTACAAGTGTACAAGTATTTTGACTAGGGTGAATCGAGGGGTCAGTCGCGGAAGTAGATGCGTTTAACGCGTGGCGAAACTGATGTGAGGATTTCGTAGGGTATGGTGTCGCGCGCTTCACTCAGTTGCTCGATGGGGACGTGGGGGCCGAAGATTTCGACACGGTCGCCCACTCGGCAGTCGACCCCGGTGACGTCAATCATGCAAGCGTCCATGCAGATGTTACCCACCGTGGGGCAGAGCTTACCGTTAACCCACAGGTTGACACGTCCGCACCCGAAGTGCCTGTCGAATCCGTCGGCGT
>CACXHH010000274.1 GCA_902767455.1 uncultured Eubacteriales bacterium | reverse complement strand
TGCTTCATAACCACTACACATCCCGCTACCAGTTAAGTAATTGGGACAGCTTGAAGTTCACGTTCTCTAATGTCTCTGAAGGTAAGGTTGTCATTGTACACAAGAATGGAAACATCGAATGGAAGAATTCCGGTTCCGAGAGTGGTGGAAGTTCTGATGTTATCGTATTCCAGGATGATGGTGTAATGATTCCGTATCTAGCGGGTCGTAAATTTGTATCGCTTGACCCAACTGGTCTAGTGTCCGAAGATACGCAAGTACGCTATTCATTATTACAGGATGGACAGTTTATTACATATGATAATCAGACTGCGGATGTGCCATTGTTTAAAACACCTAATTCTTCTAATGAATATGGGTTACGCCCCGAAGGTATAAATCATATTATATGGAATACTTGGTATGGTATTACGGCATACGGTCGCTTTGAAGGTGATGAAGCAACAGACCCTTTATATGTCAAGACTATTTTTAATGGTTCGTCAGAACATGCAACTCCCGGGTTGGATGGTCTCTCTCGTATGTATATAGTTACTGATGCATTAGTTGATGGTTTAGTATATGAATTGACTATCAATATTCGTTCTATTGCACGTATAGGTCTTTCCGACACAGGTACAATTATAGAACCCCCTAGCGGTGAACTCTATGGTACGATGATTGCACCTAGCCGATATACTAATCATTTTAGTTTACAATTCTATACATCTACGGGAACGCGTGTAACTCCTAAAAGATGGGCGGATTCCTCAAAAGATACATACTATACCTTATATCCTCGATTTAATTCTGTTCCATCTAATGGAGATGGGACAGGTTACCATATAGACCATCCTATTGGTGTAGGTAGCCTACCCCCCGTGCTGGCAACGGCTAAAGTATATTTTGTCAAGATTGGCTCCGACATATACGTAATGTCTTACTAATGCTGTACCGTGTAATCCTATCGCACAACCAGACGGACTCCATCCGAAAGTTTCCGGGTGGTCCGTCCACCGTGTTCGTATTCGACGCCCCTACGGACAAGGACATTTCCGAATGCACCAAACTCAATTGTAGTTACGTGCAGATGCCATATGCGGGAAACCGTGGTGCCAACCGCAACGCAGGATTGCAGAAGATACTCACTACATTCAACCCCCAATTCAACGACATCATCGAGTTCTTCGATGGCGACCGTTACCCAACCACGTACAACCCGGATGCCGTCAAGTATTTGATGGATACCTACGGAATACAGTGTATGCTCTATTCCTGCGGTCAAGACGCACGGCACTCAAAAATATTTGTACCATTGAGCGGTGCCACCATTGTTGACACTGGCACACTCTGCAACCCATTCTACTCCTGTGGATTTGCAATGAGTGTGTCTGCCATCCAGGAGATTATGGCGTTTAATAACGGCTCCTTGTTTGAACCCCGATTTACACGGTGGGGCAGCGAGGACCAGTATCTAGGTCTTGTATGCGACCATCTCCATCATAAGGTGGCCATTACATGCGAAATTATTCTAAACGGCTCCGTAGGTGGGGATTCCGATTTGCACGAAGACTATAGAGAATCGTTGCAGACCTATGTGGACTTGATAAGGGAACATAATTTCCCCATACGGAACGAGTCTAGGCCGGTTGAGGTTATTCCTTCAAAAAAATAATTGCCTATTTTAGAAAATACCTATTGACAATCAGTAGGTATTTTATTATATTCCATTGTATAATAGACAACCATCCGTAGGAGACAACAATTATGCCTAATATCATAGAAACTGAAAACTACTTCGTTTCGGAACTTGTTCCGCAGGGATTTAATTCCTGGACAGCCTATTATCGCCATCAGGAACGTATGGAAAAGGTGAAGTATTGGGCACAGGGTTTTCTTGGTGCATTTATCCTTCTTATAGCCTATATCCTCAATGGATACATCAACTATATGTGGGGGTGTTGATGAAGATGTTCCGCTTTATCGTTGTTGAAATTTCATCGTTCCGCAATCTCACCCATCTTTAGTGAGTGGGGCTAGGAATAATAAATAGCACTTGCTTTTTCATAAGGGTTTATGTATATTTAAAGTATAAATTATTGGAAAGGTAACGGCTTCTAATAATAGAATGAGTTTAAAAGCCCGTAATGGCTTCATCCTATTGGTACCGTTACTACTAATAGGATTTTTTGTTTATGGTAGTCACAAAAGGCATAGAATTACGGCTTTACCCAACCAAGGCACAGAAGGTGTTCTTCAACAAGTGCATCGGTTCGGAACGTGTTGCCTATAATGCTATGCTGAATACTAAGATGGTGTTATACAAGGATTACGGGGTTAAGAACTTTAGTCCTAATTGGAGCTCGTTAAAGGAGTTCTATCCCTGGATGGAAGAGGTGGATAGCCGTTGCTTGAACTATGCCAAGATTGAGGTTGAAACCGCTTACAAGAACTGGTTTAGGTCCTTGAAGAAGGGTGGAAAAGTAGGACATCCTAAATTCAAGAAGAAGACCCATTCGGGTACATACCATAGCACCTCAATGCCCAATACTCCTGATAGGCTGTTTAGGGATGGCAAGATATTCATACCCAAGGCGGGGCTTGTAAAGTTTGTTCAATATAAGGAACTGGATTTAACTAGAATCAATAAAATCCGGTATCTTACAATTAAGCGAACGAACACGAATAAGTATTTCGTGTCTGTGTGTTGTGATGTGGAGTTGCCCGAATACGAACATACGGGTAATTGTATAGGTCTTGATTTAGGTATCAAGGATTTGATTGTTACATCCGATGGCACAAAGTTTGAAAACAAAAGATTTTTAAAGTCTTGTGAGAAAAGGATTAAGAACTTACAGCGAATCCATTCTCGCAAAAAGAAAGGTAGCAAGAACCGTGAGAAAGCCCGATTAAGGCTTGCTACCGCCTATGAAAAACTAGGTAACCGAAGAAAAGACTATCTTCATAAACTGACAACAAAGATTGTTCTGGAGAACGATGTTATTTGTATAGAAGACTTAAATGTGTGTGGTATGGTACAGAATCATACTTTAGCAAAGTCCATAGCGGATTGCTCGTTTTTGATGCTACGGTCTATGTTGGCATACAAGTGTGAGTGGTACGGACGAAAACTTGTCGTGATAGACAGATGGAGTCCTAGCAGCAAGAAATGTTCTTGTTGTGGTTATACAATGCCTAGTATGGGGCTTGCGGTTCGGGAGTGGCTATGCCCATCTTGTCATACAGTTCACGATAGGGATGTCAACGCCGCAAAGAACATACTTGTTGAAGGTTTGAAAATTTTAGATATAGGGCGGGAACCGCCCGAATATAAGCCTGTGGAGAACTCAACTATGGATGACCGTGCGGAAACGTACCTAAAAAGTAGCGGTTCTGTGAAGCAGGAAGCCTATATGCAGATGGGTAAGGTAATTCCTACCTCATTAGCATGTGGGTAGTTCATTCCATTAACATCTTGTCTGAACAGGAGTGCTAATTCTATGGCAGATACAATTAAGTACGATACGGAAATAACAAGTGTGGCGATTCTTCCGGAATCTTCAAAGGAGAATGCAGATGAAGTGTAAATACAATCCCATAGATGACCCTGCGGTTGCTACTGCAATCGAGTGTTTGAATTCCTTGAAGAACCCCGAAAAGTTCCTAAAGGAAGCTACTATCCTTCTTGCCAATGTGCTAAACAAGGCATATAACGAAGGGGTGTCTAGCGATGGAATCCTTCTCCACCATTGCGCCCAGAATCTTGTGAATAGGGCAGAGCGTGAGGGATTTACCGCCAACGACCTTCTTACCGAGTACGCTATGCATATCAAGCGTATTCAGCAGGACCCGCTCAACCAGACAGAATAATAGGCATTTCTATGAAACTGTCTAAATTTATTGAAGTCTTACAACGGTTGCAGATTCCCGGCAAGGATATGGAAGTCCGTTTGTCCGATGAGTTCGGATTGAGCCGTGTTTCTGTATTTAGGGACGCCAATAAAGGTATTGTGGTAGTAAGACCCGATAACCGCATTGACATAATGAACGCACGAAGGAGAGAACTTCGCAGAATCCGCAGGCAGACTGAACAGGATAAGTTCTATGCTACTAACAAGGTCCAGCGGTCTTTTAAGGTTGAAACTCGTAGATTTCCGAAGTTTGGGGGTGTTTGATGCCGTTCCCGAAAGACCTAGAAGTTGTAAAGATAGACCCCGAAACGGAAGCTCTATATAATCAGAATCACCAGCCTATGCCCCTTGAACTTACGGACAAGGCTAAAGCAATGATTCCAAACAAATGTCCCTATTGCGAATGCGAACTCTTGGAGGATGGACAGAGTGGCAAGGACTTCGGTGGATGCCTTGCTCATTCCTTCAAGCTAGTCCACAATTCGGGCGAGAACGGATGGACTATTGAAGCGGACATCTCTAACGGGGATGACCTCTATGGCTTTCCGCAGTCCGTATTCGGTGAAAGTTCCCAAATCTGCTATTGCCTTATGTGTGGAAGGAAGTTATAGCCGATTTAAGGATTATATAAACCTAGCAATTATAGATGTCAAGAACTAGCTTACAGACTAAAGGTGCTATACTATTTTCGGTTGTCTGCATATTTGTAACGATGACTGTATTGACTATTATTGGATTTTGTGCAATGCTTCTTATAAACCTATTAAAAAACTAAGGTATCTTGATGACTCAATCACCATATAAAAACTGGACGGTAGAACAGATTGAACAACTAAAGAATAACATCGTCCCAAAAGGTAAATCCTATGCACAGTGCTCCTACTTCTGTAGGGTGCATCTTCATCGGGGCTTTAGACCTGTAAAGTCCAAAATTGCTAATAATCGAGACCTCAAGGGAAAGAAGTTCTACGAGATGCACGAACAGGGTATGTCCTATCGTGATATTGCCATAGCCGAGGGATTGACCCGTCAGCGCATTCACGCCACCATCAAGCAGTGGCAGGACTCCATCAAAGTGGATGGCTGATGTCAACGGATTGGAAAAGATTACTTGACGACTTGAATGTCCCTAATTGGACGGAGGGCAAGAACTGCTCCCCCGGAAGAATCAATATCCAATGCCCCTTTTGCAGTGATAAATCGAATCATGGTAGTATAGGTTTAGAGAAAGGGGACTACCAGTGTTGGCGATGCGAGGGTGGACATCCCGTTAGGGCTTTATCCCTTGTGGCCCGAATTCCTATGGATTCGGCTCGGGACCTTATACGTAAGTATTCCCACGGAGTCTCTGCCTACACACCCACCCAATGTAAATCAACGTCCGGTGTTAAAAGCATAACTCTCCCAGGACGCCCTATCGGGGAACCCCATCGTAAGTATCTCCATGGGCGTGGATTCGACCCCGAAGAACTTGAGTTCTACCACGGAATCCTCGGAACGGATATGGTAGGCGATTGGCAGGGAATAGACTTTCGCTACCGAATCATCATACCTGTGTACGATTGCCACGGAAACCTCTGCACATTCCAGGGGCGAGATTATACCGGCAAACAGGAACTCCGATACAAGTGTTGCCCCGTTGAAAAGGCGGTGGTGCATCACAAGCACCTTCTTTACGGTGCGGAACTTGCACAGAACCGCAACCGCATTGTAGTTGTTGAGGGTGTCTTCGACCAGTGGAGAATGGGTCCTGGCTCTGTTGCCACATTCGGAACGAGCCTTACTCGTGAGCAGGTCAGCCTACTTACACAATGGCCCGAAGTAATCTTTTTATTCGACCCCGAACCAGAAGCCCAACAGCACGCTAGGGATTATGCCCGTGACATTGCCGCTTGCGGATGCTCCGTGGAGGTGTGTGCCGCAGAGTTCGGGCTTGATGCCAAGGGAAACCCCCGTGACCCCGGCGACCTTACCCCAGCCGAAGCCCAAGACATTATGAAGGAACTAGGCATCAAAGCCTAGAAGGAACGATACCTATGCCATTCAATTTTGCTATCAAGTCCAGTGCCGAAGCGTCCGTGTCTATCTCTACCACGGTGCTTGCAAATTATATTTCTGCCATCAATCCCATCATCCCAAAGAAGACCACCATACCCATCTTGAAGTTCGTCCGAATCAATGCGGTAGATGGCAAGGGCTACTTGACCGCAACCGATTCCGATTGCTTTGCGGAACTCAATGTGTCCGATGCGAACGGCAAGGGAACAATCGACCTTGCCGTAGAATACTCTACATTAAATAGCATTGTCAGCAAAGCTCCTAACGGAATGATGTTGATTGAGCGGACCGGCAACAATCTTTCCTTCAAGGTCAACTGCAAGGATTGTGGTACTGTTGTGGGCGTATCTGGTAAGGAATGCCCTTCAATGATTATCCCTAGAGATACAATGCTGCTCAAGAAAAACTTTACGGCATTTGATGTAAAGTTCGTAGACAAATATCTTGCTCCATTTAGTTCGGACGACAAGCAGTATCCTACATTGAGTGGGATTCTGCTGTCATACGATGATTCTCATAGTGGGTTTGCTACTACTAATAGAACTATGTTGGTATGTACCGAGTTCATTAAGGAACCTAAGGCTATCTGTAGTATTCCGTTAAAGGTATTCAAGATTCTTGCCTCGTTAGATGTGGATGTTACGATGGGTGTCCAAAAATCATTGTATTATTTTGACGGGAAGTATGTGTCAGTCTATGGTAGGTTAATTGGTGGTGCATATCCTCAAACATACAATTCACTACCGCTAATTTCGGTGGAGCATGAATATAAGGTGGATGTAGCGTCTCTACGTGATGCCACTCAAAAGCTGTTGAGTGTAGTGTCACCCACTAGCAAGGGGCTTTACCCCGTGATGCTTACCTATGACGATTCTGGTCTAGGTGTAATTGCGGTCCCCGAAGATTATGAGTTTAATAAGGGTGGCGTAAAGTTAGATGCCAATAGGTTATTAGAGACCCTTGCACGATTTGATGACCACTCCGATGTAACTTTCCAGTCCGTGGGCATTCTTGAACGTCCTACTATGTGGATTGACAGTAGGGCTACAACATTGCTTATGCCTCTACGATAGAAAAGTTTTTCAACCATCAACCGAGGATTATACATGGAGCTTTACAAGATGCTCAAGTTGCTTGAAGGAAAGAGCGGATGTCTTGGAGAAAATGTTACGGAAGTCCATCTCAAGCTGGGCAGCCGTGAACTAATTGTCAACCACAAGGATTTGAGTCCTGATGGTACGACGGTTACCATCTATCTTCAAGCGGAATCCAAGGAGAACCCTGATGGCATCCATCCTAAATACCAGTTTGACCGCTCCGTTAAGAAGACACAGAAGCAAGCTATCAAGGAATGG
>CACXHH010000273.1 GCA_902767455.1 uncultured Eubacteriales bacterium | reverse complement strand
TATTTTCATGGCTTGATTATACCACAAGTGGAGGAAAGTTTGCAATGGGGTGGAGAATGTTTCACTCGGATTTTCTCACAAGCAGCGGGTTGATGGACTCCGCAAGGTCCTTGATAGTGAACTTGGCATATCCCCTAAGCACCAGCCACCTCGCAAAGCACAGGGCGGGTATGCACCTGTCTTCGTAGTACAAAGACCGGTTGAAGCATTGCGGCCCGCATGCCTCTTGCTTGAATTCGCAGTACAGCCCATGCAGTGGCGTGAGGTAGTTGCCGCACGGTGTGCCGTCCGCTCCCTCCAACTTGGCAATCGCAAGTTCCCTAAGCACGGGCTTGCCCATCTTGGAGAAGACCTTCTTAAGCCGTCTGTTCATCTTAGCCTCCATTTCGTGAAATCGAACGTCCTCTCGAGGTCTTCCTCCTCTTCGTCCGGCAGAACCTTGAAGAAGTCCAGACCGACCGCATCTTCAACCTCGTCTACCGACACCGCAAAGTGTTCCAATGCCTCGCCGCTCCCGCCGTTGGGCATCAGGAATCCAATCATCTTGCGGGGAGGGGTCTCGTCGAGAATGACCTTGTAGAAAGCGCTTGGAACTACAACCCTGTTCGCACCTATGGTGTGTGCGAGGTCGTTGGAGGTCACTATCGGCCCCGTCACGATGAAGATGTTGGTCTCCACAACCGCCACGCCCCTTACCCATGTCTCCAACTGCTTCCAGATGCCCCGGTTGAACATCGGCAACTGGGGCGTCATATTGCTCATGTAGAACGAGTCCGTCATTGCCGTCCGCGACCACTGCATGTCCGCCGCCGGCGCCAGATGACCTTTGTCGTATCCAGAGCGGGCATAGTCGGAAGCCCTGGAGAAGTTGTTCGTGATAGCGGGGTCTTTGACGAACGCAGTGGTTCGTCCGCAGACATTTGAGAGCGCCTCGTCCCTTGTAAGGCGGTAGCAAACCCATTCGGCTATCCGCCAGTCTTCGTTGTACCCGAGGGCATATCCAATCCTCTCCACTACCTTGATGTGTTCCGATGGCAGCCCGTAGTCGAGGTTGTCGGAGAAGAAGGGCCGCTGCGGCTCTACGGGATTCCCGCACAGGAAAATCACCAGCAGAAGCACTACGGCCAGCAGCCCGAACAGGGCGACGGCTATCGCAAGTTTCCTCACCGCATGTTCTCCTGCAGCCACTTGCGGCAGTCGGACTCGCTCCAGTTCTTTATCTTTCCATCCTCAATGGTAATCTGCATGTAATCACCGAATCCTTCATCATCAATCGAAAGGAAGTCGGGAACATACTGGTAGTATTCCTTGTCGTGATACTTTATGCGGCAGCAGTCGCAGACCTTGTAATATGCTCTCGCCTTTACATCCTTCGGCCATCCGATAATTTCTCCTGTTGCGATGTCAACATCTAACTTCCACACCCATCCGTCTTGGCTTTTTTCATCCTTGACCAAGAAGGGCATCTTCGGGTTGTCGTTATCCTCTTCAACACCGTTGACTTCCGCATCCTCAGGATATCGGGGCTCCGCATCTATCCTTACAATGTCAAGATTGTCCGCATAAGAGCTCTTGTCGCCCTTCTCTGCGTTGGGTAGGTTGTTGTAGCGGACGAAGTTGCCAAGTGCATCGAAGTTAGGCCCATCAATGTGAATCATATCCATCTTGAACTTGTTGCGGCGGTAGAGGGCGTCTACCTTTGCCTTTAGTTCGGGTGTGCCAACGTCCTCTCTAATGTATCGGTCGAGGTCGGCATAGGTGAAGCCGAGTTTCTCCTCGTCGGTCTTGGGCTGCAAGCCGTCGATGGGCGTCTTGTGGGTGAGGTTGTGCGGGAGCCCGAGCCAGTCGCCGAGGGCGATGACTTCGGTTTTTGTAAGGCCCTGAATAGGGGCATAGGAACCGGCATCGTCGCCCCAGAGCGTATCGTACCCCGCAGTAGACTCAGAGAGGTTGCAGGTATTGAGAACCATCCTGTCTGTCGATTGAGCGACGGCATATAGAGCGGTCATCCGCAACCTCGCCGGCATATTTGTGATGGTGTCGGCAGAAGCCCTCTCGATGCCATAGGCCCTCAATGCACCAAACACTACCTCATCCAACAGTTCCTCATATGCCTTCCCGATGTTGACGGTACACCACTCAATTTTGAGGTGCCGACAAATCTCCTTCGAGTCTTCTATGTCCTTCTGCTCTCCATTCGGCATAAGGACTCCAAGTACATTGTCGTAGCCAAATATCTTGGCGGCGAGCGCTGCCGTCACGGAACTGTCCACTCCGCCGGAGATGCCGACGACCCACTTCTCCACGCCGTGTGCCGCAGCCCACTTCTTCCAGTGGTCGGAGATGGTGTTGAATGCCTGTTCAGGGTTGAATTTGTAGTTTTCCATTTTAGACTTTCTCCTTCTTATCGAAACAAATGACGAGCCATCCGTAGAGCATCAGAGCCAATGACAGCCCCTGCAGACACGCCTCGTACACCTTGTGCTGCCCTGCGAATATGACAAGCCCTATTAAAGGGCCTGCCATGCCTATTGGCCACAGCGTCTGCATCAGCGCATGAAATAGTTTCTTCCACAATACGGACATCAGTCAGCCTCCAAGCAACGAATGAACCCTGTGCCGCGGAACGGACACATATTGTACTGCGGGGGGAACGAGGTGAGGACGGTCACGGTGCATGCTCCTTTGCATGTGCAGCATCCGCAGGTTTCGGGAGTACCCTTGCCGTAGGGACATTCCTTAGTCTCTTCCCCCTTGATGGTCACAGTCCCCCCATCGTGGTCTTCTGTACCGCCCGAGGTTGAACAATCGTCTTTGTGGTTTGCCTTAGGTTCCGCCTTTGGCGGCTTCGGGAGTTTGTCGATGTTCTCGTTGACGAGGGCGATAATCGCCTCCTTGTCGAGATAGTCGGGGAGTTTCTTCAACTTGATGCCGCACTTCGGGCAATACGTCTCGTCGCCTTTCAACTCCTGGTTGCAGCCGTCGTGCGAGCAGGCGCGGGTGACTTCAACATAATTTGAGTTGGGGCTGATTCTGAGGTTGATGTATTTCATTTTTGTTTTCCTTTATTTCGTTAAATCCATCCTAGTTCCGCCAGTGTTATATCCCCATTGTCTAGTCTCTTGACATCCTCTAAGTAGTGGCTCCAGTCGCGGCATCTCATCTTCTCCCTTATCTTGCTTGCCGATACATTCTCGTATTCGTAGGGGATTCGGAAATCCACCCACGGGATATCCGCACGATTCACTACTCTGGATTCCCTCCCTTGCACGACCACAAGATTGCAGATTTTCCCAATCTCCGTGTTCATGTACCACTGGTCGAGATGCTCGAATGAATCCGTCCCGATGCAGACATATGGACGGAAAGCATCTTTGTCTATCCCGTGCCTCACGTTGAAGTCCAGAAGGGTATGGATAAACCTTCGCCCCTCTACCAGGGACTTCCATGCCTCGTCTGACATGCCACGGCATAGGTCTCTATATGCGAGTTCGCTCTTGTCGATGAACACTCTCTTCCTGTAGAACTCGGGCAGGGTGTCTATAATCCGCTCTATAATCTCTACCTTGTCCGTATCGAGGAGTGGGTCTTCTTTCCCTGCTCGATGGTAGTTCACTATGGTAGGAATGATATAGAGTTCATCCAGACGATAGCGGTCTATGAAACCCTTGACTATCGCCCTATGAGCCACCGTGAACGGCGAAAAAGTCCCCCCGAATATCCCTATGGGGGGGACGACACTTCCTATGATTCCAGGTTTATTGGTCATCTTACACACTCCTTATATTCTAGTTTAGATTCGTGTATGAGTTTTAGTTCCTGCTCATTAAAAGGCTTGTACCACTCGCTGAAAACAACTCTCTTGATGCCAGCATTAATTATTAGTTTCAAGCATGTC
>CACXHH010000272.1 GCA_902767455.1 uncultured Eubacteriales bacterium | reverse complement strand
CCCGGCTTGATGAGGTAAGGCTTACCGGCCTCAATAGCGTTCACATAATCGAAGTTGAGGTGGATGAGCGAACCGCGATCTTCCGAACTAACGAGCGTAGCGATCGTACTTGCACCAAATACCTCATTCACCTTCTCCGCACTCATATCAAACGGCAAGCACAGCGTGTACCATGTACCATCTGCAGAGATGTTGCGGTTGATGGTGACATCAGCAATCTTATCTGCATTTGCTTCAATAACATCAGAGTTATCCGTTGCATCATCGCCGAAACTGATCTCTGTAGGCAGATTATAGAAATATACGTTGTCAATAGCCACAAGACAATTTGCGGAATTAAACGGCAAAATCTTCAGCCAGCGCAGATTTTGTCTATCATCTGCACTTAAACTACTTATTGCGATATCAAATGAAACCCATTGCTGTGTAATAGTACGAGTAGTCGGTATCGTCACATTAGCATTATTGATGTTGATTGTGTTCAGTTGGTCCGAAGCATCGCACCATACATCCATGTGCAGATAATCCATACCGGACACATCCAATCCTGTATTGTCTCCGTAAGTATATCCACTCAAGCCATCGATATTTCCAGATCCTGCATTTTCGTCATTATGTCCCCAAACAACGAGATTTGTATTCATTCTATAGAGCATGTAATCCGTTTCAGCAAGTAAGCCTGCTCCTCCAAAATTACTTCTCCAGAACGTATTTGCAACCGTAGGAGTATATGCATCCGAATAAACAGAACGAACTAAAGCAGCATTGCGTACAGGATCAGGAGCTGCCGGAATCGTCAATGTAGTAGCATTTGCATTCGCTGCGTCAGACGTATGACTTGCAGCATCGGTAGCCACCAAGATGAAGGAACAATCCGTACTCGGCGCTACGTAGATACGTTTTGTCGTCTCACTACCAGCCGCACCTACTGCTTCTTCTTGTTGATTTTCTCCGTACGTAATGGTATAAGTTAAGTTACCCACCATGTCATCGGTTGCAGTAATAGCCAAGTCCACATAACCATAAGACGGAGTGGCTGTGAACGAGGTTATTACCGGAACCTCCGTATCTCCAACAGGAGTTGCGGAGCAAACTTGCGGCGCGCTGATATGCGCACTACCGGTTTTACCATCCGCAGCTGTGATCGTAAACTCATAGGTAGTGCCGGAAGTTAAACCAGTATAGTCTTTCGTAATTGTTGCTCCGGAAGCGCCATCAATACTCTCATCCACACTCGCGGTTGCGCATACAATATGATATGTAATCACATTAGAATAATCATCGGTAGCCGACAAAGTCAAGCGAATCGTTGATGCATCTATCGCTACTGCAGTCGGGGCAGCCAATTCCGGAGCCGTCTCGTCTGTACAAGAGTTAGACCAGTTGATATGTGTAGGGAAGTTTGTATTCAAGGTCACAATACCATCGGGAGCGAAGTAGAAATAGTGATTTGAGAAAGTAATCTCACGCCAGTTTTCTGCATAGAACTCTATATATCCCATTCCATACGGATAATCGGCAGGATTATTAACAAACGTCCATGCACCATTTCCGAAACCGGTATTTCCCGGATTGCCATTCACATGTGTGATATTTACATCGAAGTTACCTGCTCCTGTAATCGCATAACCCTCCATTCCTTCAAACTCAAGGCGGTATTGAGGATAACCCGTAACATCTTGGACGGCACCTGTTGCTTTTGCTGTCATATAAACAGTAGCTCCGTTATCTGCGGTAATAGCAGTACGGCAATACGTGTTGCGATGCGCTTCGAAGTTCGCCACAAGATCGGTGTTTACAGAAATGGTCGGAGTGTAAGTAGCCAAAGTTGACACTTCTACACCACTAACCGTCCAGTTTACAAAGTCATATCCGGAATTAGCCACTGCCACACATGCCACAGGTGTCCCCTCGTCTACATATACATCTGTCTCACCATTAACAGTAGCTGAACCCATTTCGTTGTTATTAACAGCGACAGTCACATGCTTCTGTCCCGAACATTTCGCACCATAGGT
>CACXHH010000271.1 GCA_902767455.1 uncultured Eubacteriales bacterium | reverse complement strand
GGAGTCGCCAGCCGTGGCCGCGCCGTAGGAGCCAGCCGTGGCCGCGCCGGAGTCGCCAGCCGTGGCCGCGCCGTGGTAGCCAGCCGTGGCCGCGCCGTAGGAGCCAGCCGTGGCCGGCTTCCCCGGTTCGGCGTTGTTTTCGTTCGTGCATTTCGAACGGACAAACTCGAATGCCGCCTTGCAAAGTCCGGCGACGTCAAGCCTCGCGCCGATCTTGATTTTCGTCGCGGCGATTTTGGTATCGCCGTCCTTGGAGCGGTCAAACTCTCCATCCAGCTCGACCTCGTGGTAGACGGACTTGTTTGGGGCGTAGTGCCGCAGGCAGTCGATTGGATTCTCGCATGCGTGGAATCCGGCCGAACAGCAGTCAGCCCTTTCAGTCTCGTATTCCTCGCCTTCCTTGTACTGGAAGCCCCGACAGGTCATGTCGGCGTTGAAGCCCTTGTAAGCCTTGATTGGCGTATTCATCGGTGTTTCTCCTTGGGGTTGGTGTTAGTAGGCCGGGGCGGCTATCGCCCTGGCGAAAGTCCTGAGGTTCTGAATCCGGGCGAGGAGGTCGAGAATGGCCTCGCGGGCCGGGGCGGCGGCGATCATCTCGTCGCCCTTGAAGAGCATCCAGAAGGTGGGGGAGGCGTTCCGGCGGTAGACCCGGAAGCCGTCCTCTTCCTGTTCGAGGGTGAAGGCGTCGGTGAACTTCTTTTCGGCCATGGCGGTTCTCCTTTAGGCGGCGGCAGAATTGGCGCGGGCGGCGGCGGCAAGACCGTTCAGCTCGCTGACCACGGAGAGGGCGGCGACCTTGAAGGCGCACGAGGTGACGAGGGTTCCGTCGGCCCGGAAGACGAAGTAGGGGACGACGGCCATGCGGCGGTAGACGATGTAGTCGGCGGCCCCGTCGGTCAGCTGTTCAAGCTCCTCGCCCTTGTAGGTGACCGGGCGGGCGGTGGTGATGCCCCGCTTGGCGTGTTCGGCCTCGCGGCGGGCCTTTGCGCGGGCCTCGGATTCGGCGGCCTTGGCGGCGTCGTATTGCGCCTGGATGGATTCCAGCTGGCGCTTCAGTTCGGTGGTGGTGCTCATTGGTTCGGTTCCTTTCGTGAAGTTGCCCCGCCGGGGTTCCGGCGGGGCGTGGGTTGGTGTTAGAGATTGTTCGCTGCGTTGTAGGCGGCCTCGTAGGCTTCGTCGAGCCTTGAGAAGTTCGTATTGCGGAGAACGTGGTCAATCTCCGGAAGGGCCTCGGCGAGCTTGGCGTAGAGGGCCGTTGTAAGGCGGTCGGCATTGGCCTCGGCGGTGTCCTCGTTGGTGAGTGTCAGAGGAAGCCCGCCAGCGGAAAGCTCCGTCACCGGGGCCTCGACGAACTCGCCCGTATCGTCGTTGATGTCCCGGCCCAGATGGAGGCGCACCGTGCGCTCGCGGTGGTGGAAGCCTGGAACCTGCGTGGCGAGGCGGTAGCGGATTCGGATGCCGTCAGTCGAGGTGACCTCGGCGTGGATGTCGAAGTGGACGGCGTACCGCCCTGCGAAGTCCACGGCCTTGCGGTAGGCAAGCTCGCTTAGCCTCTCGCGGATAGCCTGGTATTCCTTGCGCGCCTCATCGGCGGCCTTGGCGGTGTTGTCGGTGGTGTTCTGCATTGTCCGTTCTCCTTTTGTGCTTGACCCGGACGGGTCGGTTGTGGTACCGTGGTTAAGCCTTTTTTGACTTAACGGAAGACAATTCTAAACGTTTTTTTCCTTATAGTCAAACCTTTTTTTACTCAGACCGAATATTTTTCGGAGGGGGAGGATGAACCATGACGGAATCAATGCCAGGATTGGCCGAGAGGCTTAAAACCTTGCGCGGCAAGATGTCACAAGCTGCCTTTGCGAAAATGTGTGGCATCCAGCAGTCTTCCTATTCCAAGTGGGAAATTGGAGGAATGCCCAATTCTGCCAACCTATTTTCGATTTGCCAGGCTACGGGTGCTTCGGCCGATTGGCTCCTCGGCCTCAGCCCCGGCGAGGCAAAAGTTAGCGCTACAGGCGACCATAACGCCCAAGCCGTGAACGGCGGAACGGCCTCCGTTGTCGATGGCCGTTCATGCAAGGATTGCCAAACGGTCGCACGGTTGCTTGAAACCATCAGCGCGCTGACGCGCAAGTAGGGGGCGCCATGGCAAACATCTGGGGCATCCACTCGATGGACGACGTCCAGTTCCTCAAGGGCGAAATGGTCGCAATCGGGTGGCACGAAATGGGCGATCTAGGGCGCGTCGGCGCGAGCCGTGACGCCTTTAAGGACGCATACGCGAAGGCTTTCCCCGACGCCACAAAAACGGGCGTCGCAACCAACGTGGGGATGCTGTACCGCTTCTGCCACGAGGTGAAAGTGGGGGATTACGTCGTATTCCCATCGAAGAGCGACCGGATGGTGAATCTTGGCGTGATCGAGGGCGATTACGTTTACGACCCCTCCTATGCGAGATACCCCAACACCCGCAAGGTGAAATGGCTGAAGCATCTGCCCCGGTCCAGGTTCTCGCAAGGAGCCCTCTACGAGATTGGCTCGTTGCTGACCCTCTTTGCGGTCAGGAACTATGCCGGCGAGTTCATGGCCGCAATCGAGGGGAAGGCCCCGCCCCCAGCCCCAGACATCGGAAGGCTTTCAGCAGACGCAATCCTCGAAGCCACCAAGGACTTCATCTTGAAGGAGATGAGCCGCCAGCTCAAGGGCTACGACCTAGAGGGCTTTGTGGCCGACCTCCTCCGGGCGATGGGCTACCGCACCACCGTCTCTCCGCAGGGGGGCGATAGCGGAATCGACATAACCGCTTATAAAGACGAGCTGCCGCCGCGCATCCTCGTTCAGGTCAAGAGCCAGGACGGCGACATCCGGGAAACGACAATCATGTCCCTGAAGGGCGCCATGCGCGAGGGCGACTACGGGTTGTTCGTAACCCTGTCGAACTACACCAAGAACGCCCAGAAGTATCTAGACAGCACACCGATTATCCGGGGCATAAACGGCGTGGAACTGGTTGACCTGATTTTGAAGTACTACGAGGACTTGAGCGAGAAGTACAGGAAGATGATTCCGCTCAAGCGGGTGTACATCCCCGTTCCAGAAGAGGAGTAGGGGGCCGTGGACGCAACCTCACTCGGCGTCCTGCGCGGCCTCGCGGCCCGCCCCCGGCCCGTCGGCTACGTCCTGGCGCCCGCCGACATCCCGCGCGCCCTCACCGCCGACGAGCTCGACCTCTACAACGCG
The DNA here is from genome assembly GCA_902767455.1 of uncultured Eubacteriales bacterium. Lineage (GTDB taxonomy): Bacteria > Bacillota > Clostridia > Christensenellales > Borkfalkiaceae > UBA4636. Next base: position 1,415 of record CACXHH010000271.1, on the reverse strand, counting down.
GGCCTACTGCGCATCGAGGCCGCCCCCGGCGGCCACGGCCACGTCGTTTGTCCCTCCGCGCGGGGCCGGGAGGAGCTGGAGAGGTTCGCCGCCGCAGAGCATGATACCCCCGTCCGGAAGCGATTCAAACCATTGCTGGTATGGCTGCTCAAGGCGATAGTGTCGGCTCTCCTCGGAAAGCACCTTCTGTATGCCCTTCAGGTGCTGGTCGATGTCGACTAGCCGCCAGTACAGCATCCAGAATGCGACTAGCAGCCAGAAGCCCTTGTCGAAAAACTTACCCATGTGTTCGTTCCTTTCCCTTGGTGTGTCTTTGGCCGATCCGTTAAATCCGCCCCAACGCGCCCGCGCGTAGCGCCCGCATGGCGCGCGCGTAGCGCGCATCGCGCCCCGCCTAAAAGGGAGGGAAGGGAATCCCCATCTCGATTTATCCCCAAGGAGGAGGAGGTCCGGGCCGGGAGGCCCGCCGGGGAGGGCGGCGCGCCTCGCGCGCGCGTACCTCCCCTTCTTAGGTTTTAATTTCATTTATATTTAACCTTTCCTTTATATTAAATGTTGTGCTACCTTGAAGGTGGAAGAAGGGGGTGGAAGGTGGAACAAGCCCCTTGAAGCACCTTCAAGCACCTTGATGGTGCTTCCCGCCGCCCCGCCCGCCGGGGCCTCACCGCCGGGGGCGACCTCCCGAAATTCGGCACTTTTCTGCGCACCTCGGCAATCGGTGTACCCCCCTGTGGCATTTTTCGACCCCACGCAAATTCGCGCAATTTCGCAAAGAGTGAATTTTGCTTATTTTTGCGTTTCTGCGCAGGGCGCGGGTCCGGCCAACAAGTTACTTGCAAAAAATCTAACGCAAGCAAATAGACACCTTCTGCGCAAAATTGATTAAAGTCCATTTTCAACATTCTACGAAGAATTTGTGCTAAAATCTTCCACGATTTCTGCGCAGGGGCGCTTTTCGTGGAGGGGGGTACACCTTTTCGCGCCCCACACCAAAAACGCAAAATTCGCGGGCCACCACCCCGCGACCCCCCGCGACCCGCGGCACCACCCGCGAAAGGAACTCAAGGATGAACCAAAAGCGCTGGGCGTATGGCCCCGGCTTCATATCCCAGACGCCGCAGGGGACGTACTCCTGTTTCGTCGCCCTCGGACACGGCAAGCGACGCCGGGCCGTCGTCAAGACTCTCAGCGAGGCCAAAGCATGGATTCTCGCCGGCACGGCGGGCGAGGCCCCCGACCGCCTCATCGTAGAGGACGCCTTGCGCGCCCGCGCCCGGCTGCCGGAGGGCGTTAGCCTCGAAGATGCCGCCCGCTACTACGCCGACCATCACCGGGCCGCCGCCTCGCGCGTCAGCCTCTCCGCCGCATGGGCGGCCTTCCAGGCGGAGGCCGTGGCCTCGGTTGGCGCCCGGACT
>CACXHH010000270.1 GCA_902767455.1 uncultured Eubacteriales bacterium | reverse complement strand
TTGAGGAGCACGGCTACAAGGTCTTCCCATTCGGTCTGATGACACCTGAGGAGGTCGCCAAACAGAAGGAAGTTGAAAAGTACCTCAAAGAGATCACCGAACAGGTGGAAGCCCAGCAAAATCTGGAGTTCTTCATAGAGGGCAAACCTGGCTACGAACGAGTTGTTGGAGAAGGTTATAGCGAAGCTATCTACCGTATGAACAACCGCATCCGCTTGAACTTCCTTGAGATAAAGAACTGTGAATACAATGGCTGGGAATATCCGATGCCCATTGACTCCAAAGGCAAGGCCAAACGGTTGCACGGCAAAACCATTGTGGTGACTGACTACGAACCGGTGATTTACTGGAACGAAGGAGGCGAAACCGTGCTCAAAATCAACATCAAAGGATTTACTGTCAAAAAGTAAACTTTTTCATTTTCATACAAAGTTTTTTCTTAAAAAGGGCCAGCAAATTTGCTGGCCCTTTTGTTGTATAGAGTTCACCTGAAAAATAAACGAGAAGCCATCAAATAAGACATTCTCGGGACTTTTATATGGTGGGTAATATAATTACTAATTCGGAGATTTTAAGGCTTTATATGAGCTTATTTTGGGAAACTATATTGAGTATCAACTACTTACAAATTTTTAGTTAGGAACATCCCAAGTTCTTTTGAACTTGGTTAACTAATAGGAATATTTGATATATTATACTGTATTTAATTTCTATAAGTTATGAACGAAAATCGTGTATTAGTAAGAATTGCAAAGATTGACAGTATCGAGCCTGTCTTTGTCAAATCAGGTGAGCCTGCCCGTTCTGAATTGGCTCACATTGGAGGGTGGCGCGCAACAGTAGGCAAGGGAGAGTTCCAAGCAGGAGACTTGGTAGTATTTGCTGAACCTGACAGCATCTTCCCAGAGGACGACCGCTGGCGTTTCCTGGAGCGCTATCACTGGAAAATAAAAACCCAGAAATACAACAACATTCTGACGGCAAATGGGGAGAAGCTCATCTCCCAGGGACTTATCCTGCCCTTGAGCGTACTGCCTGAGGGCGCTCCAACGGAATTGGGTGCAGATGTCACCAATGTCTTGGGAGTCACCCATGCGCCCGAAGTTGATGAGGACCCCTATGAGGCAAATGCTGAATTTGACACAAAGGGAACAAAACAGGTGCATTTGAATTGGCTGCCCAAGGGCCTCAACAAGAAGATGATGAGGTACGGTTGGTACCGCAAAATGGTGCTGCCCAAACCTGTGGACAAGGGCTTCCCAAAGGAGGTCTCAAAAACGGATGAGGAACGGATCCAGAACTGTGGTCAGATGTTGAAGGTGCCTACCCGTTGGACTGCAACCGAAAAGGTTGATGGCATGTCATCTACTTATCTGCTTCGTAGAAAGAAGGCAAGCCTGTGGAAGAGAATTCTGGGCAAACGTGAATATGAATTTGTAATCTGCAGCCGCAACAACAAATTGGGTCCGAACTCAACTTTCCCACAGGTTGTTATGGCAAAGAAGTATAATGTTGAAAAAGCGCTTGAAAAACTGATTGGCGACAATGCCTGGGTATGTGGACAAGGTGAGGTGGCAGGGCCCAAAATCCAGCAGAACCGTCAAGGACTGACAGAAAATCGTCTATTTATTTTCAATCTAATTTATCCTACAGGACGTGTGAAGTCGTTGAAGGCTAAGGAGATGGTGGAAGAAGTCGGATTGGAATTTGTGCCGATTGTCGCAGACGGAGTAATTTTTGGTGAAGATGCTACTGAGGAGATGGTTTTGAAGTACGCCGATGGGTACTCACTTCTGAACAAGAATAAACGACGTGAAGGTATCGTTTTCCGTTCTGAAAGGGAAGGTGTGGACCTGTCCTTCAAAGCAGTAAGCCCTGAATATCTTTTAAAAATTGGAGAATAACATTAAAAGCAATACAATTATGGGACTTGATATTACTGTTTATAAAATCACTAAAGAAGAACAGAAATATTATTTCAAACTTTGTAATGACGATTTAGAATATGTCAATTCATTTCCTGAATGGACAAAGAAGTTGGAGAGCACAAAGAGTATTGAATTTTACGATTGGGAAAAATACAAAGAGCAAACTGGAATTGATGTTGAACAATACATTTTCTTGGGCAGTGAATGTGGTCCTAATGGTTCATTTATGGAATTATGGCCAATGTCTGCAGGACCTGTGCCCCGAGCAAGTGATTACAAAATAGGAGAAGATGAATATGATTGGGACTCCTATGATTTATTGATGAACACTTATAAAATCAAAATTAATCTTGATGAAGTGCCTATCCTTAAAAAGGATTGTCAGGTTCTTTATAAAGAAGAAGTCGGTTATCAGAGAAGGGGGCTTAATGGCAAATTCTATAAAGATTATGATGATGAGAAAATTGGTTATTTTGTATGGACCAAAGCAGAGCTTGAACGCTACAAAGAGGACTATTGTGAAGAAGATATGAAAGAATACTTCCAGAAAAATATTATTGATAATTTTGTGGAAGGCGAATGTTGTGTAACTTTTGATTGGTAAAAAACAATAAAAAT
>CACXHH010000269.1 GCA_902767455.1 uncultured Eubacteriales bacterium | reverse complement strand
GTTGGTGTTGGCACAACCTTCTGTCTCCTCACCCGGCTCAAATGCCATACCTTCGATATGCACGTTTCTTAGGCAGATATATTTACCGTCTTTGGCTTCTTTGTATTCGTGCCACGGTAATACGCGCAAGTGCAAAGTCTCACCGGCCGGAATAGTGAGCATCGGCTGCAGATTCAATGCGGTCATCGGTGCACCATAGGCAGTGATTTCTTTGGTGGTTTTATCGGTGACAGGCGCTATATTAGGCAGCGCCGTTGCGGATGCCTCATAGATGATCTGCTCTTGGGCGAAGTTGTCGCCAAATCCGGTGTTGATGTGGCATTTCATGGTGCCTGTCGAATACGCACCTATCTCCATCGAGATACCGGTTACGCGCACTTCCATCGTACTCGGAGCGGTAACGGAGAAATCGATATAACGCTCTGCGTTCTCGTCTATTTCTCCTGTCGGCCAAGCGGTCTTGGTTTCTCCGTTATGGAAACGTACAACCGTTATGTTACCTTGAGGACCGGCGTCGCTCTTGGTGTCTACAGCGCACATGTTACTCATCGCAAAACCGGCCCCTACCGGACCTTCCGTCACACTTGCGCCGGGATTGTTCTTATCGCTGACAGACCACGTAGCGCTTACCGCACTTCCGCCTTCCATCGTGATCACCTTCGCTGTAACCGGCACATCGAAATGCTTATTGCCAAACGTAGCCTCAATCTTATCGCTCTTATCACCTGCGCTCGTGTAAGAAACACGCACGTAAACTTTTTGTAACAGGGTACCGTTCGTGTAGTTTACCGTGGCGGTCTGAGCAAAGGTCTCATGATCGGTCGAGATGGTCAGATCTCCTTCGGCCGTCAGACTTACACTACCGCTTGCCGGCTCCAGACCGTAGCCGGTTAACAAAAACTCACTATTGCGTTCCACACCGCTGTAGGTCTCGCCGAAAGCGATGTATGCGGGGTTGGCACTGATATCGGTCGGAATCGTGATGTGCTCCGCCAAAATACCTGCGCTCTGAAGCAATATAGCTGCCTCGCGTGCAATCAGATTAGCTCCTACTGCGTTGGTGTGGGTCTGATCTTTCTTTCCGGGTTCTTTATCGACAAACATCAAACTCAGGCACTGTTGTTCGCCATAACTGAGGTACAAATCGCGTGTGGCAGCCGTCAGGTCAATGAACGGTACGTTCTTTTCTGCCGCAACCACTTTCATCGCTTTCACGTAACTCATGGTCGAGTCACCGGCAGGCAGACTTTGGTTCTCATAGAGAACGCCGTTTTCGATCTTACTGTACTTATCGCCTAAGTCGTGCTGACCGTTACGCTTGATGGTGTTTCCCTGGAAATACGCGCGACAGATCGGACCGACCAGAATCGGGTTCACACCCAGCGCACGCGCCTCGTCGATGAACAGGCGCAGGTATTGACGATACGTAGTCTGCGGGTTCGTTCCGCGTTCCTCGGTAATCACGGAGTCCGGATAAACATCGTGTACTGCGGCTTTATACTCATTGATGTCCGTACCGTACGTAGCGATACCTTCGTCGTTGTGCGCAAACTGAATAATGAGATAGTCTCCGGCACTCATCTGGCTCTTGACGGATGCCCAGTAAGAGTCGTCGTTGTAATAGGTACGCGTGTCCTTACCGGACTTACCGCGGTTGTTGACCGTCACCTGCGTGTCGTCAAAGAAAGCACCTAAATACGTTGCCCAACCACGCTTATCCGTTGTGTTCGGATTATAATCCTCCATCGTGCTATCGCCGATGGTATGAACCTTAATGGCGGCAGACATTGAGCCGAAACTCAATGCCGCCGCCATAAGAAGCGAAATAATCTTTTTCATATTTTTACTTCACGATAGCACCTTGTGCGTTATAAAGGACACCGTTCTTCTCAATGAAGAGTTGTCCGTTACGAACCACCTTCACAGCCTTCACGTTAGCGTTGGTGTTGCTGATCGAAGTAGCGATAGGCTCGGTGCTGAAGATGATCTTCGAGACGCGTCCCATGCTATAGCCGACTACATCTCCACTACGTGCTTGAGGAGTGTCTGCATCCGGAATATAGAACTTAATAGTAACAATACCGGCTGCAACGCTGAAAGCCTCTGTATTCTTCATCGTCTGATCAGCAGAACCTTCTGCAGAAAGAGTTCCGTTTACTTCTACGTGACGATAAGGTCTGCTACCACCTGTATTTGAATAGGTAACAGCTACATAACCGGGAACGGTGGTGTTGAACGAAATTTGGGTTCCTTGGAAATAAGTACCGCGGTTTGCGAACTGAGCAATACCCATCAACGCAGCAGCATTGAATCCTTCAGCCGGATCAATAAGTACATCAGCAAAGTTAAATTCATCTGCCTTGCTCGGCACGGTCTCATTGGTCTGCTCGGGTGTAGCAGAACCGGCTTTAGCCCAATCCCAAGTGGTGCTTTCGGTAACATCAACTTGCACAGCAGGCTGCTTGATAGAAGCTACCAAGTTAATTGCTGCGGAAGCAACGAAATCGCTATTGTTGTCGTTCTTCGCTTTGCAAACGATGGCATAATTACCTTCAGCATCCGGAGTGAAATCGAACTTAGCGGTAGTCGCACCTTCTTGCTCAGTACCATTAACCAACCATTTGTATGCGTTTGCCTTAACGTCGGTAGTAGCACTGAACGAAGCCTTGCGACCTACGTAAACAGCTTCCGGACCTGCGATAGTAACTACAGCAACAGGATCGGTAGAAGGAGTAATCTCACCGGCTACGAGTGTTACGGCAACGATTTCGGCATTACCGCTAAAAAGGATCTGGATGTAACTGTTAGCAGCAACGGTGTTGGCGAACGTAATCGTGAACTCATTGTCGCATGCGTTCTTGGGTATCGCATAACTCTCGCTTTCCTCGTTTACCATGGTGTACTCTACGTTGGTGCTACTCGGAGTACTACTGCTCAACTCATCCGAAACAGTCAGTTGGCTAATGGTACGGTTAGAAGTCGAACGTGCCCAAATGATCAGAGCGTCAATGTTTTGATAAGTCTGAATGGTAAAATACGAACTACCGGTCTTGAAACCCGTTGAACCTTCGCAAGTCATGTCAGGATCCGAAAATGCATTACCGGATTTGTTGGCAACACGACCTACACCTTCTACTTCGTACCAGTTACCGGATTTGCCAGCGGTCGACAGAGTAATGGTTTGCGCCATCATTGCTACGCTTGCCAGTACGGCAGCAGCAAATGTGAAAATCTTTTTCATAATTTTAATAGATTTTAAAATTTTGGAGCTTCGGCTTCGTCGAGTTGCGTAAGCGAACTTACACTCG
>CACXHH010000268.1 GCA_902767455.1 uncultured Eubacteriales bacterium | reverse complement strand
TTTTGGACGATGCCATGGATCATCCGCAAGATGATTGGAAATTGACCTATCCGTATGAAGGACTTTCTTTAGAGTTGTACAAAGGGTTTGAGGACTTGGCTTTTGTGGAACTTACTGAAGAACAAATGAAAAAGGTTGTTCGTTTGCATACCAAAAAACAATCTCATTCCTTAACTTCAGATGAAAGCAAATTCTATAACGAAGCAATGAAAACGTTAAAAAAGGCCCTAAGAGATAATCCTAGTGAGCAATTTATAATCATTTTATTGACTTGTTTCTTAGAAGAAAAACTGACGAAAAGAGAACGCTATGAAGACTGTCTCCATAATGTTAAAGCATATTATGCCGATGGTCATGTCCAAAAATTCGCTGACAATGCAGATTATGCTATAGAGAATATGGACAACTTGGCGGACGAAGAGCCAATGTTGATGCTTTCTTTCCAGTCTTTTGAAGAAGATACGGTGCTTGTTCCGTCTTCCAAACTGGCCATGATTACCATGCCTTACATAAGCATGTTGGAAAAAGAAAAAGAAATGATGGAGGAAATGGAAAAAACGAAATAGACTGTTAATCTAATCTGACAATTTGAGTAGCAAACTAATATTATATCCCCCAAGGTTAACTCCCGGGGATATTTTATTAAAACGAGTGACTTAAATGCTTTTATTAGCACAAACATGAGACTAGCAAATTCTTTACAAATATTTATCTGACTATCCGCCTACAATTAACACGATGGATTCCCTTACCTGAAAATCTTGGTATTTCTAATTATTTATGCATCATCCAGTCTTCTAAATAAATAAGAAAGGATGCTTAAAGCATCTAAACAATCTTTTTCAGTTAAAGCTTTAGAATCACGAAGATGATTCTTTTCTTCGTGAGCTAAGGGATGCCTAAAACCGATAACCATTCCTGCTGATAGATGGGCCTGGCTATCTTCAATATTTTGAATAGTATCTTGATGGAAATTAGTCCCATCAGGTTTTTTGTATTTTGACATTACCGAAAGTTTCTTTATCTTGTCATCGTTAAAACCAAAATTTTTAAACATTAACTCTCTTTCCGCTGATTGTTGATCACCAGATTTAGTACGCACAACGGAGATATATCTCTTGATGGCCTCTTGTATTGAATCATAGTAATCTTGATTTTTATAATATTCCTTAGATGCATCCTGTACCATAGAATGCAAATGTCTCCAGTGATAGTATGGATATTCGGGAATTAATTGATGTAAGTCCTGAACAACACCGGAATAATCTTCGCTACTAATATCCGGATTATCTCCCATCTTGTTAACAATTTTTTCAACCGTTTCCTTCATGTTTTCATTATTAAATGTTTTATACCAGGCATTTAGGTCAAGTCCACTTTTCTCTGCATTAAGTTTTCTCTTGTTAGCTTTTCTTCCTTCTAACCAAGCCTTTTCCACATACCGAATAATTTTTTGTAAAAATTTTTGCAAAGCAGCAGGCTCTGCCAAATCCCATCGAACAGATTGTCTGTCAGTAGCAATAACATCTTCTGTATCCTCATCTAAAAAATCAGCATCAATCCATCCAGATAAGTAGGAAAAAGCATGAGGACTCTCCCCAAGTCCAAAAAAACTTGGAGTATTAATTAAGCGTCCATTTGCATAAAGTGTAATACCACGCAAATGAGGAGGCATTGTTTTCCCAGCAGCAGAAGAAACTATCGAGCCTTTTAAGTCTTGTTTATGATGGTAATCATCTTTGATTTCTTTTACGATCTCAGAAATCTTCCAAGTAAATTCATGATTTATTCCTTTATATCGCAAATCTCTTGATAATTTTATACTCGGCTCTATATTATTTTTTCCCAATTGAACCTGAAAATTTTTATCTATAAAATTGAACATCTTAGATAAAGATACTGATATGGCCTCTAAATCAAAATCACTTACTCGTGTTAGTTCAGATAGTGTAATGGTTGTCCCTTGGAAATTGGGATCTTCTTTATCTACAAAACTAGTAGAGGGTTTGTAATTTCCTTCTTTTTCTTTTAAAATGGCATCCCAATTTAGTTCGAATCTTGTAGCAGTTGGCTCCCCTTTTTTTGTTGTCTCAATTGCTATATTCTTTCCAATTCCAAATAAAGCAAGTTTTCCTAATCCTTTTCTGCCAGTAATAATCCTTCCTTTAGGGGTTTTCCGATTTTCTCCATCCTCTTTTCTGCGCTTTCTACCTATAAGTAAAAATTTGCTATTAATTTCTTCGAATGACATTCCACAGCCATCATCACTAACTACAATTTTTTTATTCTCTTTATCTAGATCATAAAGTTGAATCGATACTGTATTTGCATCTGCATCATAAGCATTAGCAACAAGTTCAGCAAGGGCTTGTGGAAGTTGTGAATACATCTTGACCCCTAGAGCCTCTATT
>CACXHH010000267.1 GCA_902767455.1 uncultured Eubacteriales bacterium | reverse complement strand
GTTCTCCGTGCTGCAGATGTACCTGCTGAACCGGGCGATTCCGCCGGAAAAGCACGTGGACTACGAAGAACTCGAAAAGAGCCGGGCCGCCCTGGCGGAGCTGGAGGCCCTGGGCGGCGGGAAAAAAAAGAAGCTGTTCGCCCGCGACCCGGACAGCAAACGGGAAAAAGAGGATTACAAGCGCTTCTTTTCCATCCGGAACAAGCACGTGGTGTTCTATTCCGAAAAGAGTGGCTTCTGGAAATATTTTAAGGACATCGCGGAGGAGCTGCTGAAAAGCAGCAACCTCCGGATCCACTACGTCACCAACGATCCGAAGGATCAGATCTTCGAAATCGCGAAAACCGAGCCCCGGATCCTGCCGTACTACATCGGGCCCCAGAAGATCATCCCCCTGATGATGAGAATGGACGCGGATCTGGTCGTCATGACCACCCCGGACCTGGACACCTATCACATCAAGCGCAGCTATGTCCGCAAGGACACGGAATACATCTACACGCCCCACGACCCCATGAGCGTGCACATGAGTTTCCGCGAAGGCGCCATGGACCACTTTGATACGGTCCTGTGCGTCGGGCCCCAGCAAATTCAGGAAATCCGCAAGACCGAAGAGGTATACGGCCTTCCGGCGAAAACCCTTGTGGAATGCGGTTACTGCCTGCTGGACGACATGAGGGCTGACTGGGAAAAACGGGAAAAGCAGCCCGGGGACGCCGTAAAGCGCGTCCTGATCGCCCCCAGCTGGAACGAGGACAATATCCTGGATTCCTGCGCCGATGAGCTGATCCGGAACCTGCTGAAGGAAGGCCGGAAGATCACGGTCCGCCCCCACCCGGAATATGTAAAGCGATACGCCCAGAAGCTCAATGCCCTGATGGACCGCTGGAAGGAGCAGACCGGGGTGGGCTTGGTATTTGAAACCGACTTTTCCTCCAACGAATCCCTGTATGAAGCCGATATCCTGATCACCGACTGGAGCGGCATTGCCTACGAATATGCTTACACCACCGGCAGGCCCGCGCTGTTCATCAATACAAAGATGAAAATGCCGAATCCGAACTGGGAAAAAATCGGCATCACGCCGCTGGAAATCGCCCTGCGGGATCAGATCGGCCGCTCCCTGAACAAGGACGAGCTGGACAAAGCCGGGGAAGTGATCGCGGAAATGGAATCCCACCCGGAAGCCTGGGCCGAAAAGATCGCCAAAGTCCGGGAACAGAATATCTTCCATCCCGGCGAAGCGGGCAGAACCGCTGCGGAATACATCCTGAAATCCCTCATTTCCCGTGAATAGCGCGGAAAGAAGATTCCCATGGAGGCAGATCCATTGAATAAACGTCGCTGGAAAAGATACGGCATCCTTTACTTCACAATCATCTTTGCCCTGGTTCCGGCCCTGGCGTCGGCTTATATCGACCCGTCGGTCACCACCTACGCCATCCAGGCCATCGCCGGCGTGGCGGTGGCGGCCGGCGCTTTCTTCGCTACCTACGGCCGAAGGATGAAAAAATCCTGGATGAAAACCGTTGGTCTGGATGAAAACGAAACCAAAGAAACCGAGCCGCCGGTGGAAATCACCCGGGAAGACCTGAAGGCGAAGCTGGCCACGGGGCGCGAAAACCGGTCCGAACCGGCGCCTGCCCCGAAGAAGGCCGGAAAAAACCTCAAAGGCCGGATCATCACCTCCCTGCTCTGCGGTCTGACCCCGGCCACCGCCCTGATCCTGCGGCCGATTCTCACCTTCTACATTGGCAATGAAGGTGAATTCTGGTTTAAACTGCAGGATCTCCTGCCCGATGTGCTGATGGTCTTCGTCATTGCCGCTCTCTTCGCGTTCGTGGTTCATCTGCTCCTGCCGGACGGCCGGAAGCTGAGCCTGCGGCTGTGGTTCGCCTCGGCGGTGACCGCCGGCACCCTCTGTGCCTTTATCCAGGACCACTTTCTCTCCGGCTACCTGCCGGCTCTGACCGGCGAGGAGATTGACTGGAGCGTCTACAGCAGCTGGAATACCGTGAGCCTGGCCCTCTGGGGCGGGGTTTTCCTGCTGACCCTGCTTCTGCTGATCTTCCGGCCCCGGTTTATGAAAGGAACGGTCTATGCCCTGCTGGCGCTGCTCCTGGTTTCGGAAGTGGTGGTCGGCACGGTGGATATCGCCTCAGCAAAGCACGAAAATAAGCGCACCGGCACCTATTTCACACAGGAAGGCATGTATGAAACCTCCGCGGTCGGGAACGTGGTGGTGCTGGTGACGGATACCTTCGAAGCCACGTATATGAACGAAATCCTGGAGAAATATCCGGACTGCAAAGACTTCCTGCAGGACGTGACCTACTACGACAACACCTCCGGCATCTCGGTCTTCACCTATTTCAGCTATCCGAAGATTCTGACCGGCCAGGACTTCCCCCTGGGCAAAACCTTTGTGGAAGGCGCCGCCTATGCCTTTGAAACGGAAACTCTGATCAGTCAGGTGGCTGAAAAAGGATGGGATATTGGCTATTATACCGAATTCGCTCCCACCCCGAACGTAAAGGACAAGATCATCAGCTACGGTGACAGGGAGCTGCATCCCAACCGTCAGGCCCGGATTGACATCACCAAATACCTGATCAAGGGCGCGCTGTTCCGCAGCATGCCCCAGATGCTCAAGCCCCGGTTCGCCGTGACCACCCTGGACTTTGAATACGCCAAGTTCAACCTGGAAGGTGCGGAGGCACCCTATATCACCAACGACGGCGTCTACTTCGAAAACCTGAAGGAAAAAGGGCTGACCCGGGTGGAGGGAAAGCCCCGCTTCAATGTGACAGAGCTGTTCGGGGTGCACGAACCCTGCACGCCGAATCTGGAAATGTATACCACGGATGAGTGGAACAGCCTCCCCGTTCACGAGCAGCAGCTGGCCACCGGCTATGTCCAGCTGAAGCTGCTGCGAACCTATCTGGACAAGCTGAAGGAAGCCGGCACCTACGACAGCACCACCGTGATCATGATTGCCGACCACGGCAGGGAAAACCGCTTCTTCCCGCTCTGCCTGGTCAAGGAGGCGGGCCGGCAGGCCGACGGCTTCCGCATCGATCACACGGAACTGGCTTTGCAGAATGACTATCCGGGTCTGATTACGGCCATGATGGACGGCAAATCCTTCTCGGAGGTCGCTGCGGCCGCCGCGGCTAGCGGACGTCCCCGGACCGGCCTGGACTTCCGGGCCCCGGCTTTCGGCGAGCGGGTGTTCTCCCGCTCCGAAGTGACGATTCACGGCGTGCCGAACGCCTGGCGGAACTGTGTGATCACCCGGGACGAATTTGACCTGGATGACGAGTTCCCCGGACGGGCGAGGCTGAACGAGCCCTTTGTGAAGGGCACGAAGGTCAGCGGAAACAGCGTGGCGGTTTACGGCATAGAGGACGGGAACATCCCCGGCCACAGCGTGGCTTTCGACACCTTCTTTGAGAAGGCGGAGAAGCGCAGCCTGATTTTCAGGGCGAAGGTGACCAATGTCACCGATGCCCCCCAGACCGTGGAGTTTACCCTGAACGGCGAACCCGTCGGCGAACCGGTCTTCCTGGAGGTTGGCTCCGGGGAAACCGACATTGAAATCCCCCTGCCGGAAACGGATACGGACCGCCTGACCTTCCAGCTCAACTTCCCCGAGGCGGCGAAAGTCTACAACCTGGGCTGGAGCACCTACCACAGCATCGCCATCATCGAAGCTGAGTGGATT
>CACXHH010000266.1 GCA_902767455.1 uncultured Eubacteriales bacterium | reverse complement strand
TGCGAAGGAGAGCGAACGGGCGCGGGACGCTTTTGAAGCAAAGGAAGCGGCTTTTGAGGAGCGGTTTGATAAATTCGTGACTGAACGGGAAGCGATTGTTACAGATCTTAAAGATATCGATGTTTCAGGGTCATATTTTGACGTTAAAGACAAGATTTATCAGGTGGAAGATCGGGTACGCGAATATATCCCAAACGACGACGATTTCAAAAACAAAAAGGAATATGAGCAATTCTACAGAGATATGATGGATGGACTTGACGCGAAGGAAGCGGATCTTCATGATATTTCTGTGGAAAAGGCAAAAGGCGGCGATCTCGACGCTTTGAAGGGGCTGGAAGATGAATTCGTAAGAGCGCAGCAGCTTAGGAGTGAAGATCTTCTTTCAAAAGGAGAGTATCAGGTTATCAAGGAAGACTTCGAGAAGGTTCAGTTTGAATATGAGAAAACGACACACTCTTTCGAGCCGAAACATCAATCCATTGAAAAAGGAAAGGGCGAAGAGTGGACGCCGGAACAAGTACAGGACCATCGGGATTTGCAGGAGCAGCGAGAGCAATGCGGTTATTACACGGATATGGCCGCTGGCGTCGTTGATTACGCAAAAGGCAAGAATATGACGGATGAAGATTATATCCGGCTTGGTATCGCTCGAAATGAAGCCGATAAAGAAAAGATCGAGCTCACGATGAACAATCAAGTCAAACGCGGCGTTGACGACAAGTCTAATCTTGAAGTCAAGGTTCATTGGACAAAGGTACAGGGGTATCAGGTCGCTTATGATCTGGAGCTTTCAAGCGGCGAAAAGAGCAATCACAGTTATAATACGTTTACACTTGAGACGGCGAAAACAGAGGCAATCCGCGATTATAATGAGACACTTCAGCGAAATCGAGAGCAAGAACGCGGAATGAGCATGGCGATGTAAAGAAAAGCCCCCTTTATGGGGGCCTTTCCTGTTTATCTGATATAAAAATAATCGGTTATATTAACAAAATGATAGAATAATAGAATGATAGAATAACAGTAAAATAAGATAAAACCACGCAAAAAAATGTAATTCTGCATAAATTAGAAGGGATTTTTTAAAAATTTTCGCTTAGAATGTATTTAAGAAGATCATGAGGTGTATTTATGTTCAATAAGAAAGCTGAAGCAGACAACAAAATAACGCAAGATCCGGTATCGCGGATCCAAAACTTCTTTACAAAGCTCACCTCGAAAACCTGTTTATTCCTTTTGTTTGTGCTGGTTATTATGGGAGCGGTTTATCTCGCGGCCATGAAGTTGAATCCGAATGTCTTGAGCCTTATGGAGCAGCAGCGGTTATTCGTCGCGGTCGCGGAAGAGATTCATCAGATACCCTTTGAGCAGTTGGAATCCTCGCGGTTTGAAAAGGCCATAAATAATGAGAAATACGTCGTTACAGTCATCATGGACGATATCGCGCCAATCCCGCTGGATATGATGGGCGATACGGTCCCCGGCGTTGAGGATCCTTTCGTATCTAAACAAAAAACGTATTTAATGAGAAGTTTCTTGGTTGAAATCATGTATCTTCCGAAGAATCTTTTCTCGCTTCCGATTGACGCGGAGCCGCAGATTATAAAACAAGGCTTTTTCGCGGTCAAACGAAACAACGGGGATTACACGATCGCCGCTGCCGCGCCAATCAAGCAACAATACGCGGAACAGACAAGGCTCTATCGCGAGAATCTAAAAAAGGAAGCTGAAGAATATATCAAGAAACGAGACGGGAAAAATTAAATTTATTATAAAATCGAAGGTTTTTTTGAAAGAATTTCGGTTAGGATAAAAAAGGAGGTGACGACGGGTGAAAAGATTGTTGATTATAGCATTGCTATTACTGGTTTTTTCATCCGTCGCGTCGGCTGCTTATTATGAAGGCGGCTGGATCGTTCCGGCTGCGAATCTCGATGGCGGCTGGACAGTTACATCTCCGTTTGGTTATCGCGGTGATATCGGCGTAGATGGTGCGTCAACATATCATGGCGGTATTGATATTGCTGCACAAGGCGAAGGCAACGGCGGTAATGCGATTGCGACGGCTGACGGTATTTGTACGGGCGTCGAATGGCTTTCCGGCTATGGTCTTTCTGTTTGGATTTACCATCAACACCCCGCTTTTCCGGAAGGCGTTTATACGCTTTACGCGCATGGTTACGCGGCCCTTGTATCGGAAGGCGATACGGTCAAAAAAGGGCAACCTGTCACAATCATTGAATCTGAGTACGGCGAATGGACCGGTATTGGTAACGGAGCGCACTTGCATTTTGAAGTACGACAAACGTATGATTCCAGCACAAGGATGGACCCGGCTCTTTTCGTTGCAGATCTCGCAAATTACACTTCCGGCGAATCTATGCAAGTTGGTGTTCCGTATCGTGTGCCGTCTACAGATGGTGCGCTCGAAGAGTTTAAGACGATCCTCTTTGAGTTCAAGTATGAGATTGTCAAAGGGTTTAGGGAGATTTTTGAATCGATTGCAGAAGCGATTATCAACGGCTTCAAATATATCCATACCATCGTTCGGTCAATCTTTATCGTCTTGATTATGATTGACCTCGCG
>CACXHH010000265.1 GCA_902767455.1 uncultured Eubacteriales bacterium | reverse complement strand
GTTTGTTCGCTGAAGAAAACACATTGATAGCATCGTGGCATCAGCGAATTCGCCGGGATGAAATCGGTGTCTAACTGACTTTCCTCGATGTCAAAAAACTTCGTCCCGGCGCGGCGCTTGACGGTGATCACCTGCGGCACTAAATAGGCGCCATGATTACCAAGTGACGCTACTGTTTCGCAGTCAGTCGGCGGGGCACCGGTACCGTGGTCACGCCACCATACGTGAAACTTATGAAGCGCGAACGGTGAATCTGTATGCTCTGGACACAGGTACTTATCATATTCACCTTCGTCGGTGATGTACCGCACTCTGACCGTGGGATGTACCTTTCCTTCGCGCGGTTGATGGACAACGAAGTGCCAGTCTCGAACGATTAGGTCGAAGCCCTTTTTACTCAATGGATCAGCGTCATCAGCGGTCATGCCGTGATTGTATTCACGTTCCTGTTTCTCTGGCCGATGGCCGCATTCAGGGCAGGCGTCTAAGTGTGCGCCGTAGATGGCGTGGCATTCCGTGCATTCGCGCGTGGTGCGCTTCGCTGGTTCTTTGCCGCGGTCTAGAGATGTCACCGAATCAATCGGACCGTGGCGACGAACGTTGCCTCCGTAGTCAAGTAAAACACAGTCTGTCTTGCCTTCGCATTTCCTTAGACCGCGTCCAACCATTTGGACGTACAGACCGGGCGATTGTGTGGGCCGCAGCAGGATCACCGCGTCAACGTTCGGCGCGTCGAAGCCGGTGGTCAGAATGTCCACGTTGGTCAGGTAGATGGCCGCGTCATCGTCGGTCAGTAGTGACTGCTTGCCACGAAATTCATCCAGTATTTCGTCACGCTCTTCAGACGGCATGTTCGAATGGACGTAACGGCAAACCACCTTGTCTTTCCGGTGGAAGGGGGCGTGTATGGATAGTTCTTTGGCGACGTCTTCTGCGTGCTTGATGGAACAGCAGAAAATCAAAATGCGTCGGCGGTCTTTCGTTTTCTCCAGAATATCTTGCACGGCCATTCTAACCGTCTGCGCGTTGTCAAACATTTCTTCGGTTTCACGCTTGTCAAAGTCACCGCGAACGATGTGCAGCCGTTCGGTCTGCGGGGCGTTTTTACTGCCGAATGGCCTGATGCGCGAAAGGTAACCATCGGCGATCAGCTGGCCGACGGGGATTTCATAACATACATCATCAAACAGTCTGCCTTCCCCAAATATCATGCCGGATGTCATGCGGTATGGCGTAGCGGTCAGACCGATGATGCGCGTGGCCGGATTGAAAGACTGCTGCGCTTCGAAGAATTCGCCGTACTGGCCTTCAGAATTCGCGGGTATTCTGTGCGCTTCGTCCACGATGATCAGCGAGACAATGCCAGCGTCGTTTAAGTCTTTGACATGGTTGACGATTGATTGAATGCTGGCCAGCGTAACGGCGCGCGTCAGGTCTTTTTCGCCTAGACCAGCGCAAAATATACCGACGTCATCGATACCTGATGCCAGTAGTTTTTCTTTTGCTTGCTGTAACAGTTCTTTCTGATGCGTCACCAGACATACACGCTGGTGCCATTGCTGTGTTGTATCCAGACATAATTGTGCCAGCACTAATGTCTTGCCGGCGCCGGTGGGCAGTACAGCGACAGGGTTTGATTCTTTATGCGTTCGCGCGTAGTTGTATATCGATTCGATTGCTTGTTTCTGGTAGTAACGTAGTTCGTACATTTGGATTTACCTTTAGATTAAAAATTTAAGAGGGGCGGCGGCCAGCGCGAAGACTGGCCGCGATGATCACCGTCGATTATTTCGACCACGGCGACGACGTCACCGGCTGCGGCTGCGGCGGTGTATTGATTTGCTTCGGCGCGCTGGCCTTGATGGAGGTTCTGCGCGTGACGTTCACGAAATCGTTCTTGGTGCGCGTGGTGACTTCCAGCGCGCGGTTCAGGAAGTCGTTCGACGATTGCGGGCGCTCGATGCCAAGCGCCAGACACAGACTGGCGAGATTTCGACGCGCGATGTCGGCCACCTGTTCTTTCGTGCTGCGGACGAAGAACCGGTCATAGATTTGCCGATTCCGCTGCGGGCCGTCACTGACGGTGTAGGTGACTTGCAGATACGATTCGCCGGCGCTCGATACCTTGTCTTCGGTGGCCGTGATGATCACTCTGTATGTTCCATCGGGGACGGGTTCAAACTGCTGCGTGGCGTATTCAGCCGGATTGAATTGGGTGAGATCCATTGTGATTTGCCTTTCTATTTGATTTCGCTGGCGATGGCGCTGAAGTCCAACGGCAGGACGTCAGGCATGGAGTAACGATTCTTTGCGACGTAGTTATACGCGCCGACGGTCCGCAGAATGCGGTCACCTTCGCGTCTGGCCGCGCTGCCGTCACGCGTGGCGAATAGCACTGCGTCCGACCATTCGCACAGCAGCGCGTTTGCGGTTTTATGCAACTTCGGCGAGAAGCGCTGGACGGTCAGCGTTTCCGGGTCCGTGAAGGTTTCGACCTTCGCATGACCAAGCAAGATGATGGCCATGTTTCGCGTGGCGCGAAGTTCTTCCAGGCGAGAGAGCAAATCACGCCATTCGGCCAGCGCGTAGCTGTGGCCGCGGCCATAGCCGCCATCGACCTTGTCGATGCTGCGGGCGCCGAATTGGTCACAAATGGTCTGCCAGATGAGCAATTCCAGCCAGTCAACAGTGTCGATCACCACGGTCTGGTATTCGTGTTCTTGCACGGCCAGCGCGTCAATCTGCCATTGCACATCTTGCAAGGTTTTGGCCATCGGGAAGCGGTCACATTCAATCTGGTCAAGACCGTCTTCAGTCTGAATGAAAATCGGCTTCGGCGCGTTGCTGGCCAGCGTCGATTTACCGATGCCTTCGGTGCCGTAAACGAACAGCCGCGGGGGGCTGATGGTTCGGCCTTTAATGATTTGATCCAACATTCTTAAGTTCCTTAATTTTGATTTCCACTCCGGGATTGTCCTTACTGACAGATCCCTTTTTCGCGATTACGATTTGTACTTGATTGTCATCGTTCCAGATACCGGCGTGAGTAAGCACATCGAACACTGGCTTTATTCGGTTGTCTACGTCATATTGTCTCCTTGTCGGTGGATGGAAGATTAAAGTGATTTCGACGTTGTTCGTGATTGTTCGGCGCTTCGGTGAGTACAATTCAATTAGACACAGCCGTTCAAACTGGTTGTACTCTTTCGACCGATACGTGCGCGTGATGCCGTGGAGATGAGCTGACCGCCAAATCTTATTGGTGGTAGGTGGCCACGGCAAGTAAAATGTCCAGGTTGTCATGCAGCCATTCCCTGACTGTGGTATAGCGGTCTGGCACGAAGTATGGCGCGCGGACCGATTGCAAGAACGTCCTGTGTTCGTCATCATATTTCGTCAGCAGCCGGTACACGTGGACTGCCGCGCTGCGGTATCGCTGAGTAGTCAAAATGAACACGCTGAGGTCTTCAGACGATTCGGCGATTTCTTCGGTGTCTTCGGCGAGGTGCCACGTTTCGCGTGGATTGATCACGGCCACGGCGCATTGACCGGGCAGGATGGTGTCCAGCGCGTTTTGCGCGCTCAGGTCAACGTCCGTGTCCACGATGATGTACATGCGCCTGGTGGTCTCTTTGGCCAGCGCGTGACGGTTGATTAGTGCGTTCCCGATTCGCTTCGGCGTACCTGGTTGCAGGCATTCGGGCATCGGCAGATTC
>CACXHH010000264.1 GCA_902767455.1 uncultured Eubacteriales bacterium | reverse complement strand
TGGCAATGCGTCAGCGGCAACACGTTTTTGTTCTTAAGCATGACCACGCTCTTTACCTGGGCCTCGAAGCCCGCCTTCATATAGGCGGCATTCCCGACGACGGCGATAGATTCGTCCTCGTCAAGATATGGATTCTCGAAAAGCCCGACACGAAAGATGTTGAGCAAGAGCCGTCTGGCCGACAGGCGAAACCGTGCCTCGGCACGCTCTCGACCATATTTCACTACGGCAAGTTCGAAGGCCTCCGCCAACGGTTTCGCCTCGTTGTTGCCGCCGAACTGGTCAATGCCTGCCTCGAGGGCCTTCAGATGCCGCTCGGCCGGCGTCAGATTCTCTACGCCCCAAGGTTTTCCACCGGTGATTCCCGTATGAATTTCATCGTGTGTGACTTGCCAGTCAGTGCAGACAACTCCGTCGTATCCAGCGTCTCGACGCAGCATTTCATCTATGATTCGCGTTGAAAAGGCGTTTCCCACCTCCTCGCCCGGGATGCCTCGCCCGAATGAAATCGTGTAATACGGCATTACAGCAGAGGCGCGATGCGTTCCACCCGTCAGCGCGAACGCACCTTCCAGAAACGGCCTGAGCGCATCTTTCATGTTCCCATTTGGATACACTGCGTACTTGCCATATCCGCAATGCGCATCACGTCCCGCTTCACCTCCGCCACCGCCAGGCCAGTGCTTTACCATAGTATTGACGCTTTTGCGCCCCCATCCGTCCGCCGAACCAGAAGTAGTCTGGAATCCATCGCAATACGCCCTCGTCATTGCTGCAGCAAGATCCGGGGACTCGCCGAACGTCCCGAAATATCGAAACCAGCGGGGCTCAGTTCCCAAATCGGCCTGAGGCGAAAGACAGGTGGTAAGTCCTAGGTGCCGGTATTCGTCCGCAGCTATGCGCCCAAACTGCTCCATCAGACCAACGTCAAACGTGGCCGCCATGCCAAGCATCCCCGGCCATTGCGAGATGGCACCACCTCCTGCATCGAACTCGGCGTCTCCCCGGCACGTATGGCGTGGATCGGAGGAATTGTTTGCCGGAATGCCGAATCCGATTCCCTCGCACAGCGCCTGCACTCGATTTGACCAGCGAACCGCAGTGAGCGCGTCCTTTACCTTCTTGACTAAAACATGCCGTACGCGATCTTCTTCCAGGAACTTGATCTGGTCATTCGTCAACTCATCGTTCTTCTCAATGTACACGGCACGGCTGTAGAGCATGAGCCCGAAGATGTCCGCCAGATCGAGTCGTGAAGCCAAGTCCGACGCGCGTGCCTCCGACGACAGACGCCAGTCTTCGTATGGCTCCAGAATGCCGTTTCGATTTGCATCGCGAAACACACATCCGCCCGCACGCACTATGCGCGTCGGACTGGAGACGCCGATTGCAGGGCCGTTCGTGTTCGCAAAGGTCATGGCAACCGATACTGCTAGAATGGCATACGACATCATCTTGCCTCACCCTCGAGTTTTTCCAGATTCACACGGACAAGTTGCACGTCCCCAGCTTCCACGCGAACGGACTTCCCTGGCAGGTCAATGTCTTGAGGACGTTCCGTGAGGTTGCCTATCACTGCCAACGCCTCGTTGTCTCGACGGTACGACGAAAGCAACACACCGTCCGGCACTCGTCCCAGCCGCCCGTCGTCTTCCCAGAACGGAACAAAGCAGCAATCCGGCTCCCATATCCGAAACTCGCAGATCGGAGAAAGCAGTCGTATGCGCTCGGCAATGTCCACGGCAGCGCCGGAACGCACCCACATTGACAGTCCGCACGGCAGAAGAATCGCGTGTTGGTTTCTCGTAAGTCTGCGAAACTTCCCGCCAGCCCCTTTCCATTCCGATTCCGGCGTGGTCTTGCGTTTGATTCCGTCCAGCACGATGCCTTCACACCCGACCTGTGTGCCAAGCGACTCTGCTCTTACGTAGTCAATGGGGAATCGATTCTGGAAAAGCTCTTCACCATAGTGATCTTCCCACGTCAGCAAACTTGTCGCGAAAGCGAAAGACGGCACAAGCAGCGCATTTGTCATGTGTATCTGCAGAAGGCGATGTTCCTGCCCGAATTGATGCTGCATGACCGCGGCCCGCTTCACAAGCTCGCGCATTTCAAGTATGCCAAAACTTCCGCCTGACGTGTCGGGATTGCGACACGGCATAAGAAACATGTCGTCGAAATACAGCCCTCTCAAGCCGAGTTCGGTCCACTGTCTGCACCGCCAGAGGACATAATCAATCGAACTTGGCACAAGAAACGTGCGTACAGCGCCTTCGTACCCAGTCGAACGGGACACCCACTCACTCGCGTAGTACCGCGCAGCCTCGTCTTTCTCCCATGTCAATGTGGGGTCTGAGTACTTGAACGTCGTGCAGTCGGGCTTTGAGCACGCTTTACCCATCGCTTCCGTAAAAAGCGACCAGTTCCCGTCTTTCGGAACGCGAGCCCAATGGTTTTCAAAACCGCTCTCTCGCCATCCTATTCCAATGCGCGCAATCATTCCACACGGTCGTGTCGCATTCGACGTCTGATATTCTCGCGCAAGCGCCTTGTCCGCAGTCTTGACCGGCGTTGCCTGAATGCCAAACGAAATCCGACGCATCCCGTTCAGTTCAACGGAACGGTTGATCAAGTCGTATTCAAGCCGGACGGTTTCGCCGTCGCGGATTATGCGCACAGCATCTTTCGAGGGGTCAAGCGACATGCCGTGCGTGTCGTTCACAAACACGCAAAGCCCTCGGCGTTCGGCTCCAAGCCACACGTAAGGCACGACGGAGGGTTCATAGTCATCGTCAGGTGCCGGAGGCTTCCGGAACAGCTGAGAGCCCTTCCACACAACCCCGGTCCCAGGCGGAAGAAGCCCCGC
>CACXHH010000263.1 GCA_902767455.1 uncultured Eubacteriales bacterium | reverse complement strand
GTGAAAAGGAGATTATTATGGACGCAGTCGACAGAGCAGCCCGCGCTGCTGATGACATGAAAAAGCAGTTTATCAATCATGAAGACGCCGAACAAAGACAAATTTATTCCGACTACAAACGCCGGAAAAACCAGCTCGAAAAAGAGCGCGACGAAGCTATCAACAGCTTGAAAACCAAGCAGTCTGAGTGCCTCGAGAAGATGATTGCGACCGCAAAACGCAAGGCTATGAACAAGCTTAGACATGACGGTCTCGGCGGATTGGTAACAGTTCCAATCAAGAGCTTTTTCGCGACTCAGTGCGGAATTCGCAATCACGGGCTTCGAAAGCTCTATGACGCAAAAAGCTGCGGTCTTGAATGGCTCGATGCGCTTGTTGCAGGCGCAGAGCACGTGTACGAAAACGACGAGACTGCTGCCTATAGCATGGAAAACATCAAGAATGATGCAGCCAGTTTGCTTCGCAAACATCTCGGCGATTGCAGACGTATTCTCGGTGTTTTCGACATTGACTATGAAGATGGCAGATGCAGATATCATTTCTACCCCTGTGTATCAGCGCATGAGTACGAACACATGGTAAATGCTGCAAAATCAGAAGCTGCTGTTATAATGACAAGCGGCATCGAACACGGTAAAGGCTGCAGCATCGACCGCGGCAAAACACCGTATGGTAAATTGCTGCGGCTCTACTATTACCATCTGTTGTTCTCGCTTGTGAATTGTGGCATACAGCTCACATACAGCGACTTCATAACAGGCAGCAGATTATACCGCAAATATTACGACAGCAGCCGTAAAGTTACGCTCCTCGGAGTACCTGTATTCTGCTTCGACAAGCGCCCTGTCTGCGACATTTTCACCCGTTCAATCCGCATTGACAAGGACGCAAACGGCGAACAGCTCGAGTCTTATTTCAAAAAAGAACTCAGCAGCCACATGAACAGATGTGACTGGGGCTCGTTCAGACTGCTTCAGGAGCAGTGTTTCGTTCCGTGCAATTCTGCGAACTACTGCCAGAGCGATTACTACAAAGACGCTCATGAAGACGAGGTGCTCGCACAGGCAATCGAAACCGGACGACTGTTCATTGACGGCAGGCGTATCCATAACCTCGACAAAGCCAAGGAGCTCTTGACCAGCCGGTTCGCTTACAGCTGGCACGTAGTCCCGATGCACTGCGGACTGAAAAACACAGTCGTTATCTTCTCAGAGCGCATGCTCAAAACAGAATGAAAGGAGCATCTGCACATGTATCAGCGCAAGACAAGAGACGTGTGGGTATTATTCGGTGACTGGGGCAGCGGATGGGACGAGATTCTCGAAGAAGACACTCTATCCAAAATCCGCAAGCGTCATGCCGAATATGTCGCAAACGACAAAAGCGGACGCTTCAAATACTGCAGGCGGCGCGTTCGCATATCAAACACCTGATTCACCTATGACAGAAAGGAGACCATCTTGGGAAAAGTATGGAGTTACTGGGAATGCCCGAACTGTCAGAGTATCGTCCGCGGAGACTGCAGGACGTGTCCGAACTGTTCTCGGAACATCCCTGATTCCGTAAAATACCTGATGCCTAATAATGCAAAGGTCATTGCTGCAGTCGACGCGGGAGCTGTTTTGACCGCAGATAATCAGACAGTCAAAAATGTCGAAGAAGCGGTGCCTGAAGAGCTCGCTTCTGACAAGCCGAACTGGATTTGTGAGTATTGCAACTCACAGAACAAATGGGGCACACAGATTTGCGAAAGCTGCGGCTCGCCGAAAAGCGAAGCCAAGCGAGACTATTTCGGAAACAGTCTGAAACAGACCGACGCGGCTCAGGAATCTCAAGACGATTCCGAAACCGTCAGTCTGCCCGAAAGAACATCCGACTCAAAGCCTAAAGCTGACCCTGAGCCAGAGGCTGAGCCACAGTCAGTGTGGAAATCCATCCTGGCATGGCTCGATAGAAACAGCAGACAGGTAATCGGCGGTATCGGCACACTCTTCGGTGTTGCCATAATCTTCACGCTGATTATTCTCACGGCTGTTCCTGTCAAAATGCACGCGTATATGTCGCATAAAAACTGGTCGCGCTCGATTGCGGTCGAGACGTACACCCAGTGTTTCGAAAACGACTGGTCTTTGCCGTCCGATGCAATCCTGATTGAAGAAAAACAGGAAGAGCATCACAAAGACAAGATTCTCGACCATTACGAGACGAAAACCAAACGGGTTTCCGAGCGTGTTCTTGACCATTACGAGACACGCTATCGCACGAAGACACGAAGAGTGCAGGACGGCTACGACACACATTACCGAGACCTC
>CACXHH010000262.1 GCA_902767455.1 uncultured Eubacteriales bacterium | reverse complement strand
CTAAAAGGAACTGCCATACCTATTCACCACCTTTAAAATAATCATTTAACTTAAGAAATCTATCATCGACTTCTTCATCTGTCCCATTCTCCTTATTAAGAGACCAACCATTACCTTCCATATTGGTACCACTAACTAAAGTTTGGCTAATGGGAACTTCCAATACAATATTTTCCCACAAAAATTCAATTATATCAAGTATATTTTTATCTTTTTCATAAAAATAAGTACTTTCACTCGTTATTTCTTCTAAATTAGTAGCAATATTAATATTTAAATCATTGCTTATTTCCTCTAAAGTTATACTATCTTTAATAATCATATTACCAGTTAGTACTAAATCAATTACTACTTCATCTGATAAATCATATTTAATTATTCCTTTAACATGCATATTATCTAACCTTTTTATATCGGTATTCTTATAATAATCTTCTGGGATAATAATATCATTATCTAATGTTATTGGTAATAAATTTAAATTAATTTTCATCATTACTTCCTAAAGAAACAAAATATAAATAATGATTATCTAATCTTTTAACTATATCCATTTCTTTAATACTAAACAAAACACTTTCTTTAGCATCATTAGCGAATATTTCCATATAATACATACCGTCATTTAATGGAACTATTTTGTTTATCTTAAATCTTGATAAATATATTTCTTCAATTATATTTTTTTCAGCATTATATGATCTTATAGTATATGTTCCATCTTCATTTAATGTTTGATAATAAAATCCATTACCAAAAGCTGATATAAATTCTAATCCTTCACCACGAATACTAAATGATTCTATTGTTTTAACACTACTTAAACCAAAATGATAAAAGAATAGATTACCATTGTATTTATATACTAGGTAAGTATTATTAAAATCTAATAATTTAAATTCATGACTTTCGGCTTCAGAATCTAATTTTATATTTAAAACATTTTGATAATCCCTAGCTAAATCATAAGAATATATCCTTTTATTATCAGTATAATAAATCATATTATCTTTAATTAATATATCCTTAATATCAATATTACTAATTATTTCTTTATCTTCCCTAGTATTATACGCTCTTTTAGTAACTATATTATCTTGATTGAATATTATTATATAATCTTTTGTTAATCTAACCCTTACATTATTGCTATAAAAATCATCATATCTGTACATATAAAATTCTCTATTAGTAGCATCATATCTTAAATCATTTACCCCATCAGAATACACAAATAGATGATTATCTTTGATAATTGAATCTTGAATTTTATAAAATGATCTTATTCCAATATATTTTTCAGCATAATTATTTGTAATACCATAAACTCGATAAATATTTTCTAAATCAAGAGTTATACCATAATAGGCATAATCTTTTGGATAAGAATCACTTACACGATCATCAATATCTCGATTATTTTCTTCATTTCGATCTTTGATATACTTAGATATGCCAAAAATACTAATAACCAATAAAATAAAGATTATTATTCCCACGATAAATATGATTAAATTTTTTCTTCGTTCTGGTAACATTACAACACCCTCTTAAACATTCTTTCTAATTCTAAATTATCAAACTTAATAATTGATGGTCTACCATGACAACAATTATAAGGATTATCACATTTAACTAAATCATCAAGCAATTTTTCTATTTCATTTAAACTTAAATGTTCATTAGCTTTAACACTCATCTTACACGAAGTCATTTTCGCCAAGGAATCTAAAAATCTATCCTTACTAAAAGTATGCCCTTCTTTAATAATTAAGTCAACTATATATTTTAAATTATCTCCTTCATAATTCATCTTTAACCATGTTGGATGAGCTTTTATTATTATAGTATTTATTCCAAATTCTTCAACTTTAAATCCTAATTCTTCTAAGACATACTTAGATTCCATAAAAATATTAAAATCACTTGGGGATAGTTCAACACTTAGAGGTACAATCATTTCAGTAATACTAACCTCTCTATTTTGAAATTCTTTAGTAATCATTTCGTAATTAATTCTTTCATGAGCTGCATGTTGATCAAGTAAAAACATACCATCTTCATTTTCAGCAACGATATATGTGCCATGAACTTGACCTACCGGATATAACTTTAATTTTTTAAATTCTTCATTATGAATAATTTTCCCTTCACTACCAAAGTCAAATTCGGTTTGTTCAATTTTTTCTACTGGTTTAATCTCACTTTCAAATATAGAATAGGTATTAGGTTTAGCAATAGCATCAGGTATCAATAAATTATTATATAAAGCATCCTTAATAGTATCATATAATAGTTTAGCTAAAGTATCTATTTTACTTAATTTTATATCCTGTTTAGTAGGATGAATATTAACATCTACCAAAGTAGGATCTGTTACTATATTAATAACTACTATTGGATAAAAACCTTCATGTTTATATGTATAGTAAGCATCATCTATTGCTCTATTTATTTCAATATTTTTAACAACCCTACCATTAACAAAAGTATTAAAATGATTCCTATTTTTCTTTAAAACACTAGGTTTAGCAATAAAACCACTTATTTCAAAATCATCATTCATTGCTTTTATTTCTAACATATTGCTTGATACATTTAGACCATATATTTCATGAATAGTTTTAAGTAAATTATTACTACCACTAGATTTAACTAATATACGTTCATTATTGCTTAATGTAAATGAAATATCCGGTCTTGATAAAGATAATTTTTCAATAAATGTTAAACAATTATTTAATTCTGTTGACTCACTTTTTAAATATTTAAGACGAGCTGGTGTATTATAAAATAAATTAGTAATAGTTATTTCTGTTCCTTTTTTAGCTTGACAAGAACTAACTTCTAGAACTTGTCCACCTTTCATATGAACTAGTGTTCCAGCATCCCCTTGACAAGTTTTTAAAACTACCTCTGATACTGAAGCAATGCTTGCTAGTGCTTCACCACGAAAACCAAGTGTTTCAATAAAATATAAATCATCATCTTTATATATTTTGCTTGTAGCATGACGAGAAAAAGCAAGTACTGCATCTTCTTTGTCCATTCCGCTACCATTATCGATAACACTTATTTCTGTTAGACCACCATCAATAAGATTAACCTTAATAATTGTTGATCCCGCATCAATAGCATTTTCAACTAATTCTTTTACAACTGAGGCACATTTTTCAACAACTTCACCAGCAGCTATTTTATTAGCAAGTAACTCACTCATAACTTTAATTTTACTCATGATTACCTCCAATAATAGTTGGCCTAATTTCATAATAATCAGGGGCTAAATTTAACCCAATAAAATTAGCACTCTTAAATCGAATAAAGCCAAGACCTTTAATAACTAAATCGCTATTGCTAGGAACTAAAATATCCATTTTAACACTATCTTTAACCTTTAACTTAGCTATTATTTGTTTATTTAAATACATTGTTATATTACTACTCTCTTTAAAATATAATTCAACATTATTAAATCTCAAAAAATACTTAGGATCCATTTGATAAACAAATGGAATTAAGGGATTTTTAGAATAAATATTTGGTAATATATTTTTAGATATAAAACCTGGGGCATCATATATCGTATAATAATCACCTTTAATCTTAATAAAATCTTGT